>CAZVDU010000079.1:0-19321 GCA_964625615.1 uncultured Pseudoalteromonadaceae bacterium
TTCCCTATGCGAGAGTAGCACACCGCCAGGCTTCTATTAAGACAAGCCCGCTTTACGCGGGCTTTGTTGTTTCTAGAATACACTAAATTTTAAGAGTGGCTTTACTGCGAGTATGTCTCAACCGACCTATATCTTTATATTGGATATTTGTCTCCGCCTAAAGTCTTATAGAAGCAGAGAAACTCCTTCACCTGTTGCTTGTAAAGACTGATTCATTTGGGCGTTCATTGAATATCGAAGGGCTAAGGCTTACGGTTTCATGTGGTTTAGGCTGCTTTAACTCTGCTTTGAGTTCACAAGAGATGATGCTTGCATGTAATCATGCACTGTATGATGCTAAAGAGGAAGGTCGAAACCAGATAGTACTTTGTCCTTAGAATTTATTATCCCGAACTTCAGGTTAATAAGTAAAATCAAGTTCTTACCCATGCAGATCGGTACAATATCTTCCATTACAACAATTTTTAAGACGCCATCAAAAATTTTTATTAGGTAGCTTTAAACTTTTGATACTTTTCTCTCGACATAGTCTTTCGTAGTCTCTAGAACGATTAATAACAATGGAAGCTTATCTATGAAAAAAAGAGCAATTATAACACTCGGTGTTTCACTATACCTTATAAGCCATCTATCCAATGCCTTAGGTTACGGTAATCCCCCACTATTTAAAGAAACAGAGCTAAAACTTAATGTAGATGACTTTTCCGCATTTAATATTGATGTAGGGGCTGGAGATATAGAAGTTAAAGGAAAACCCGGTCGCGATGAAATCATTGTCAGAGCGAAGGTTTATGGTAAGCGCATTACGGAAGACGATTATACCCTAACTCTGAAAACTAAAGGCAACAAAGCCAGGTTGGTAGCTTCTTTTAATGGTGAGTCAAAGAGGAATGAACATATCGATTTGGAAGTTTTTATGCCTTCTAAAATGGCATTGAACCTCACAGATAGATCAGGTGATATAAAGGTTGACTCTATTGATGCTGATTTAGTCATAAACGATCGCTCAGGAGATGTTCAACTCACTGATATCTCAGGTAGCGTTTCAATTGAAGATCGTTCAGGTGATCTTACTATTAGCCGGCTTGGTGGAGATTTAGATATCGAGGATCGGTCAGGCGATATAGAGTTAAAAGACCTAGGCGGTGACGTTACTATCCAAGATTCTTCTGGAGACGTTTATGTTAAAGACGCAGTTGGAAAAGTCACAGTGAGTGATAGCTCAGGAGACATTAACGTCAACGGTGCTGCAGATTTTAAGCTTAAAAGTGATAGTTCAGGAAATGTCAGGTTACGGAATATTAGAAACAATTAATGGTCTATAATTATTTTATGAACGCCAAGCGCCAAAGTTAAATAGCTTTGGCGCTTTTTTGATCCTAATACTTAATGGCGCAATACCATCATAGCCTTTTGTCGACAATAAAAGCATTTAACTTTGACTAATCTTCTTTAATAATCTATATTGTCGACAATTTTTCAGATAAAGCCTTTTTATGCCCTTCTTTAACGAAAAGCCTGTAACAAGTGCCGATAAGACATTTCTCAATCTTAGGAGAGATATTGTCGAAGGCCATATCGCTTCTGGCTCGAAGTTAAGTGAAGCTGAATTGTCGACAAAATACACTGTCAGTAGAGCGGTAGTCAGGGAAGCGATTAATCGCTTAGAGTCATGCCACATTGTCGAACGTAAAGCCAATGTAGGGGCTCGGGTTGTCTCCTTAACTCGTGAAGGTTTAATTGAGCTATATCAAATTCGAGAGTCCTTAGAAGGCATGGCTGCAAGGCTCGCAGCAGAGCATATGTCTGATGAAGAAATTAGCGATTTGAATAGGCTGCTGAGCGAGCACTTTAAGGAAGTTAGAGATGGTGACTCCTATTACCAAGAAGCTGGCGATGTTGATTTCCATTATCGTATTATCTTAGGTAGTAAAAATAATCAGCTGATCTCATTACTAACTGAAGGCATTTACCATTTAGTGCGTATGTATCGAGTGCAGTTGGGGATGACAGGGCCAAGGGTAACGACGGCTTTTGACGAGCATAAGCATATTGTTCAAGCCATATCAAATAGAGACGGTGAGCTAGCAGAGATGCTTATGCGTCGTCATATTTTATACTCCATGAGCAACATTGAACTAAAATTAACCAATCGTTCTTAGAATTTGTTGCTTCAATAGTGATACCAGAAGAGAGAAAATACATGAGTGCAGGTAAAAAGTTTCGTCAGGCATTATCTGACAATCAACCACTTCAAGTGGTTGGTACTATCAATGCTTATTCCGCGATTATGGCAAAGAAAATTGGTCACCAAGCTATCTACTTATCTGGTGGTGGTGTGGCGAACGCATCATATGGCTTGCCTGATTTAGGTATGACGTCTTTAAATGATGTTATTGCTGATGTTCAGAGAATAACAGCGGCTTGTGACTTACCATTGCTCGTTGATATTGATACCGGTTGGGGTGGTGCATTCAATATTGCTAAGACTATTCGAGACATGGAAAAAGCGGGTGCTGCAGCGGTTCATATGGAAGATCAGGTAGCGCAGAAGCGTTGTGGTCATCGTCCTAATAAAGAAATTGTTTCTACTGAAGAAATGGTCGATCGCATAAAGGCAGCTGTTGATGCACGCACTGATCCTGATTTCTTTATTATGGCGCGCACAGACTCTTTTGCACAGGAAGGGTTAGAAGCGGCAATTGAGCGAGCACAAGCTTATGTTGCAGCAGGTGCAGACGGCATTTTTGCCGAGGCCGTTAAAACAGAAGAACACTATCGCGCGTTTTCCGAAGCATTGGATGTTCCAATTCTGGCTAATATCACAGAGTTTGGTCAAACTGAACTTTGGAATAAAGAAGAGCTAGGCCAATGGGGTGCTGCTATGGTGCTTTATCCATTGAGTGCTTTTAGGGCAATGAATAAAGCAGCTGAACTTGTTTACACATCAATCTTAGAAAATGGTGACCAAAAAGCAGTGATCGATACAATGCAGACACGTATGGATTTATATGACTACCTTGGCTATCACGATTATGAGCAAAAATTAGATAGCTTGTTTGCTGAAGGTAAAAACAAATAATAGCGACATTAAACCGATTATTTTAACGATATAGATATTTTAGGAATTTAATTATGGCTGAAAAAAAGCTAAGTGGTGCAGGTCTTCGTGGACAGAGTGCAGGTGAAACCAAACTTTGTACTGTGGGCAAATCAGGTTCTGGTTTGACTTACTGTGGCTATGACGTATCTGATTTGGCGGACAACGCGTCTTTTGAGGAAGTGGCTTATCTTTTGTTCAACGGTGAACTTCCTAATCAAGCCGAGCTTGATGCTTATAAATCTGAATTAGCTGCGCAAAGAGATTTACCTCAAGCATTAAAAGAAGTTTTAAAACTGATACCAGCTGACGCACACCCTATGGATGTTATGAGGACGGGGTGTTCTTTCTTAGGCAATGTTGAGCCTGAAGTAGATTTCTCTGAGCAGAACAAAGCAGCCAACCGCTTATTAGCCGCTTTCCCAGCGATTATGTGCTACTGGTATCGCTATAGTCATGACAATGTTGAAATAGATTGTGTGACTGACGAAGATTCTATCGGTGGCCATTTTCTTAAGTTGTTGCTAGACGAAACACCATCAGATCAACACAGACGCGTTATGGATGTTTCGCTTATCTTATATGCAGAGCATGAATTTAATGCTTCTACTTTCACCGCGCGTGTTTGTGCATCAACTCTGTCTGATATGTACTCTTGTATTACGGGTGCTATTGGCTCTCTTCGTGGGCCATTGCATGGTGGTGCTAATGAAGCAGCAATGGATATGATCCAGAAATTCACATCACCAGCTGATGCTAAAGAACAAATGGCTGGCATGCTTGCACGCAAAGAGAAAATCATGGGCTTTGGCCATGCGATATATCGTGAGTCTGATCCACGTAACGTTATTATCAAAGCATGGTCTGAGAAGCTTGCTCAGGAATTTGGCGATACAGCGTTATACGATATCTCTGTAGCTTGTGAAGAATTCATGTGGGATACCAAAAAGTTATTCTGTAATGCAGATTTCTTCCATGCATCTGCTTATCACTTTATGGGAATTCCAACTAAACTATTTACACCGATATTTGTTTGTTCTCGTTTAACGGGTTGGGCTGCCCACGTGATGGAGCAACGAGGCAATAATCGCATAATCCGCCCAAGTGCAGATTATATTGGATCTGAACCAAGGAAAGTAACACCAATTAGCGAAAGATAAGGTAACTCGGTTTAATACCGATTAATACACACCTATTGTAGGAGCGCCTTTAGGCGCGAAGGATGTCAGCAAAGATGTTTTTTCGGGCCTAAAAGCCCTCCTACAACACTCTCCGTTTTTCTTTTCGTTAGTGAGCAAACGACTTAAATTATTTTGGATTTCTTGTTATGAACTATGACTATCGCAAACCGCTTCCCGGCTATACCAGAGGCGGCTCCCCTATTGATTATTTTGACACTCGTGGTGCAGTTGAAGCTATTAAAACGGGCGCGTATGCGAAACTACCTTATACCTCTCGTGTGTTAGCAGAACAACTCGTTCGTAAATGTGAGCCAGAAAATTTAACAGCGAGCCTAAAACAGCTTATTGAACGCAAGCAAGAACTCGATTTTCCTTGGTATCCCGCGCGAGTCGTTTGTCATGATATTCTTGGACAAACTGCTTTAGTCGATTTGGCAGGCCTTAGAGATGCGATTGCTGATCAAGGTGGCGATCCGTCGAAGGTTAATCCTGTTGTTCCGACGCAGTTGATTGTTGATCACTCGTTAGCTGTAGAGCATGGTGGTTTCGATCCAGACGCATTCGAAAAAAACCGTAAGATTGAAGATAGGCGAAATGAAGATCGTTTTCATTTTATTGAATGGACAAAGACAGCGTTTAAAAATGTTGATGTAATACCCGCCGGTAACGGCATCATGCACCAGATTAATCTTGAGAAAATGTCTCCGGTGATTCAGTTGCGTGATGGTGTGGCTTTCCCTGATACCTGTGTCGGCACTGACAGCCATACACCACATGTGGATGCTTTAGGTGTTATTGCCATCGGTGTTGGAGGTTTAGAAGCGGAAACAGTCATGCTTGGCCGCCCATCTATGATGCGTTTGCCAAACATTGTTGGTGTTAAATTAAAGGGGAAACGTCAACCTGGGATCACTGCAACAGATATCGTTTTAGCGATTACTGAGTTCTTGCGTAATGAGAAAGTGGTTTCTGCTTATTTAGAATTCTTTGGTGATGGTGCAGCAGATCTAACAATTGGTGACCGAGCGACGATTTCAAATATGACTCCGGAATACGGTGCATCCGCTGGCATGTTCTATATCGACCAACAAACGATTGATTATCTTAAAATTACTGGTCGTGAGCCTGAGCAAGTTGAGCTGGTAGAAACCTATGCTAAGCACACTGGCTTATGGGCTGACGATTTAGTCGAAGCAGAATACGAACGTGTATTAGAGTTTGACTTATCTAGCGTGGGTCGCAATATGGCAGGTCCTTCCAATCCGCATCGCCGCTTGGCAACAACAGATCTTGTTGATCGCGGTATCGCTAAGCCTGTAGAGCAAAAAGAAGGCGAATTACCTGATGGCGCTGTTATTATCGCTGCCATTACCAGTTGTACTAATACCAGCAACCCAAGAAACGTCGTCGCTGCCGGCTTAGTTGCTAAAAAAGCAAATGAACTAGGCCTTATCCGAAAACCTTGGGTTAAGTCATCGTTTGCTCCAGGTTCTAAGGTTGCCAAACTTTATTTAGAAGAAGCCGATTTGCTACCTGAAATGGAAAAGCTGGGTTTTGGTATAGTCGCATATGCTTGTACAACCTGTAACGGCATGAGCGGTGCTTTGGATCCCGTTATCCAAAAAGAAGTTGTTGATCGCGATCTCTATGCAACCGCGGTCTTGTCTGGAAATCGTAACTTTGATGGCCGCATTCATCCTTATGCAAAACAAGCTTTCTTGGCTTCACCTCCTTTAGTTGTTGCTTATGCAATTGCAGGTACTATGCGTTTTGATATCGAGAAAGATGCTTTAGGGCATGACCAAGACGGTAATGCGATTACTTTGAAAGATATATGGCCAACAGACGAACAAATTGACGAGATCGTTAATGAGTTTGTTAAGCCTGAGCAATTCAAGAAAATCTATACGCCTATGTTTGATTTAGGTTCCTTTGAAGCAGCTGAAAGCCCTCTCTACGATTGGCGACCTCAAAGCACTTATATTCGCCGTCCCCCATATTGGGAAGGGGCTTTAGCAGGCGAGCGTACGATGAAAAGTATGCGTCCTTTAGCCGTACTCGGTGACAACATCACGACGGATCATTTGTCGCCTTCTAACGCAATATTGATGAATAGTGCAGCAGGGGAATACTTGGATAAAATGGGTGTTCCAGAAGTTGATTTCAACTCTTACGCAACACACCGTGGTGACCACTTAACCGCACAACGGGCTACTTTTGCTAACCCTAAACTACTCAATGAGATGGTTCAGGAAAATGGTGAAATTAAGCAAGGTTCTCTTGCTCGATTAGAGCCTGAAGGGAAAGTCATGCGCATGTGGGAAACCATCGAAACATACATGGAACGTAAGCAGCCGCTTATTATTGTTGCAGGTGCTGACTATGGCCAAGGTTCTTCAAGAGATTGGGCAGCAAAAGGTGTTCGACTAGCTGGGGTTGAAGTTATTGTAGCAGAAGGGTTTGAGCGTATTCACCGCACTAATTTGGTTGGTATGGGCGTTTTGCCACTTGAATTTAAAGCCGGTACTGATCGTAAGACGCTCGATATCAATGGCACAGAAACTTATGATGTTGTTGGTCAACCAGCACCTGGCGCAACGCTAGCATTGATTATTACACGTGCTAATCACGAGGTCGTTGAAGTCCCTGTAACATGTCGTTTAGATACGGCAGAGGAAGTCACTGTGTATGCGGCAGGTGGTGTATTGCAGCGTTTTGCACAAGATTTTCTTGAATCAAATAAAGCTTAGTAAGGGACACTGATGCAGTTTAAACCTCAAATTAAAATACCTGCTACCTACATGCGTGGTGGAACCAGTAAAGGTGTATTTTTCAGTTTAAATGATTTGCCCGAAGCTGCTCAGGCACCTGGTGAAGTGCGGGATAATTTGTTGCTACGTGTTATCGGTAGCCCTGATCCATATGGTAAACACACTGATGGTATGGGTGGTGCGACATCTAGTACCAGTAAGATAGTGATCTTGTCTGAGAGTACTGAAGATAACCATGATGTGGATTATCTATTTGGTCAGGTAGCTATTGATAAGCCTTTTGTTGATTGGAGTGGCAACTGCGGTAATTTAACTGCAGCTGTTGGCTCTTTCGCTATTAGCAATGGTTTGATCGATGCTAGTCGAGTACCTGACAATGGCATAGCCATCGTTCGTATTTGGCAGGCTAACATTAAGAAGACAATAGTCGCCCACATTCCAATGACTGACGGTGAAGTTCAAGAAACAGGCAATTTTGAACTCGATGGCGTTACTTTTCCTGCGGCAGAAGTGAAAGTTGACTTTGTGCAGCCGGTCGATGGTGATGAAGCAATGTTCCCGACAGGGAATATTGTCGATGACCTTGATGTGCCTGGTATCGGTACGTTTAAAACCACTATGATATCTGCGGGTATTCCTACTATTTTCCTTAATGCGGAAGATATAGGTTATACAGGCATAGAGTTACAAGATGCCATTAACTCAGACTCAGTAGCATTAGAAAGATTTGAAACCATTCGCGCCTATGGAGCGCAGAAAATGGGTTTAATTAGTGATATTGAAGAAGCGAAGTCGAGACAGCATACACCTAAAATTGCCTTTGTCGCTAAACCAGCAGATTATGAAGCGTCAAGTGGAAAGCAGATCAGTAAAGCCGATATTGATCTCTCTGTTCGGGCACTATCTATGGGTAAATTACATCATGCCATGATGGGCACAGCGGCCGTTGCTATTGGAACTGCGGCTGCTATTCCTGGCACACTAGTTAATTTAGCCGCTGGCGGTGGTGATTTAGCATCTGTTAGTTTCGGCCATCCCTCTGGAACATTACGAGTTGGTGCGGAAACAGAGTGCAATGAAGGCTTATGGTCAGTCAATAAGGTCTCTATGAGTAGAAGTGCTCGTGTTCTGATGGAAGGAAGCGTTCGAATTCCTCAGTTAGAGATATAATTGATAGTATGTTTGACGACAATCGACGCTCTGAAAATGACGCCATATTTGAGTCAATAGCTAACGATCTTTCTATTAAAGGGTATAGCGTCCGTTCTAATGCTATACCCTCTACTCTTATTCAATCATTAGCGAAAGAAGCTTTTGATAAGCCTCTTAAATATTTTAAGAAAGCTGGCATCGGTCGACAGTCTCAACACGTGTTAGATGATGCAATAAGAAGCGACCAAATATGTTGGATAGACAATACAACAGAAGCTGGTAATACTTGGTTAAATTGGGCAGATTCGCTTAAACAATACTTGAATAGGCGGTTGTTTTTAGGGCTTAACTACTTCGAGAGCCACTTTGCGCACTACGATCAAGGTAGCTTCTATAAAAAACATAAAGACGCGTTTGTTGGGCAAGGTAACCGTATTTTATCTATCGTCACGTATTTTAATGAACGTTGGTTGCCGCAAGATGGTGGACAATTGGTCATATATGATGAGTTAGGCAAAGAGTTAAAACGCGTTTTGCCAGAATGTGGAACCTTAGTGATATTCTTAAGTGAAGAGTTTCCTCATGAAGTTTTATCTGCACAACGCGAACGGTATTCTATCGCAGGATGGTTTCGAACAGGGAATAGCTGATGCAGAATAGAAAACTTACTGAGATGAAAAATATTGGTAAAAAGATAGCCGGTCGTTTAAATGAAATCGGTATCTTCTCTGAAGAAGAGTTGAGCATTATTGGTCCAGTTGGAGCTCATCAGTTAATCAGCCAGAAGTATCCAAACGAAACCCTCGCTGTTTGTTACTATCTCTATTCTTTCGAAGGTGCTTTACAAGACAAGCATTGGAACGATATTGATGATGAACGCAAGCAAGCACTAAAGTCTGCTATAGGATAATTGTCAACACACTCTAATTGTTTTGGTTCAATAGCTCTTGTATTACAGGCAACAAATGCCTTTTGTATTCTGGTGCAAACTGATTGGGGTTATATTGATTGTCCAAGATAAAGATTTGCCTGTTATCGATATTTGCTTTATCTAGGATATCTGAAAAATACTGGTTAAAGAGCCTATCGAAATCACCACTGTCTTTAGCTTTGTTGAGGCCAACAGTGAGGCGTTCTTTTAGCATTGGTTCATTAGGATTAACATAAAACATGACGGGAAGGGGATAGTAGAGTGCTATGTTCTGCTCAATAAACAAGTCTGGATATTGATCTTTCCACACATCCAACTCTCGGTAAATCTCATTAATGCCTCTTGGGAAGGCGTCAACACGCTTTTGGGAAACCATACCAAAAAGGCTGTCATAGATGCTAGCAGTTTGGACATTCAGATCATTATTCTCGAGTATTTTAGTATCGACCCAGCCTGTCCCTTGGCCAAATATGATAGTTTCTAAGCTCTCAAGGTTAATGTTATTTTCAAATATAGCTTCATTATCCTTGTGGATAAAAGAAAGTCTTAAACCTTGTGCTCCCATCAATAAAGGCACTGGGACTTTCAGTAGTTTTTGATTCAGTGATTGCGTCTCGGGTGAAGACATAACATTCATGAGATTACGCGACAATATCATCTGAGGAACTCTGGGGGGCGGAATAACACTGTCAGAAATGATCAGCTCATAAGGGCCATAGGACGCTTCACTGTACCTCAGTGCTAAGTCGAGTAGCTCAATAAAGTATTCTTGACGAATATCATTCTCACCAAGGGCATTAGGATAGGTAACTTTAGTAACAGCAGTTTGAGCACCAGCACTGGCACTAGTGAGCATAGCGATGAAGAGAAACCCTATATGCCTAATCAAAAAAACTCCGAATAAATCAAAACGATTAATACCAGTTGAAGACGTTATCATGGCCGCCTGTTCAATATATTATCTATAGCGGCTGAGATAAAGCCGTTAAATACAGCTTAGTACAACTATCGTTTTTATTGTGTTGTTATTATTTGACAGTTGTAGCAGTATTTTCTGAATAGGCTGTTTTCAAATGTGTCGTGGGTTTTTATGAGGTGAGCTTTTGTGGAGGAGGTAAGACAGGCATCAACAGAAGCTGGTGCCTGCCATTATGCATATTTTTAGTATCGGTAGCTAACACCAAGAAGGATTCGACGATCTGTTAAGTCTTGGAAACATAACAATGCTCCCTCATTAATACAAGATTGCTCAGCGTCCGATTGCGTGAGGTTAATACCTTGCAGATCAACCGTGAAGTGATCATTGATTGCATAATTAATACTGGCGTTTAACTGACCACGAGATTCTTCTACTATATCTAAACCAAAGAAGTCATCATCACTTGACCTAAAAGCATCACGCCATGTGTAACGTGCTCTAGCAGTTAGGCCATACTTTTCATAGAACAGAGTGATGTTGTAAGCATTCTCAGAGAGATTACGCAGGATATTCTCAGTTGTTAGATTACTAAGGTCTTCTTGAACAAATGGGTCAAGGTTATTAAAGATATTCCTGCTACCACCATTGACGGTTAGGAAGTCATCACCTGCATCAAATTCTTGGTATGTATAGTTTGTAATTACACCGAAGCCTGAAGCCCAACCGAGTTCATCTTCGAATGATGACAGATCGTATTGGAACGCGACTTCAATACCTGTTTGTGTTGTATCCCCTTCGCCATTAAATGTTGAACGGAAGGGCACACAAATACCAAATGGTGAGCTATTATCCTGGCTATTAACGCCTCGGTCCGCCACTGGATTAAAAATGCCACCATCTTCACAAGGGTCGGTGACGTCTCGGTTTACTGACCCATCGGTGCCAATGTTTGCTGCAGGTTCTTCAGTAATCTCAGTGAAGAGATCAGTGCGTATTTTATGGAAGAAACCAAGGCTAACAACAGCTGCCTCAGCAAAATACCATTCTGCGGAAATATCGAATGATTCGACTTCTTCAGGAACAAGGTTGGGATTGCCAGCGGTTACCGCATCGTTCGATGAGTTTGGAAATTCCACAGATGTCGACAATTGGTCAAAATCGGGGCGGTTAATATCCTGGCTGTAACTACCACGAATGATAAAGTTATCGGTAATATTGGCTACGATATTGATGCGAGGCAAAAAGAAATCATAGGACGAGGTTTCAACCCGGCTTTCGAGCGTTGTTGTGTCAGTGACACCATCACCGTCTGTATCTACTTCTTGCTCTGAATTACCTACAGAGGTCAGATCAGTATCTAAGTAACGAAATCCGATGTTACCTCTGAAAATGCCACGTTCAAAATTCGCCTGAGCATAAAAAGCATGCGTTTCTTCTTCGATATCGAAGAAGTTCGTGGCTAACTGCTGAGCATCGTTTACTAAGGCTATGGTATCTCCGGTTGCCGCATTATGAGCGGCAATTGCTGCGTTAAATGTACTTAAAACCCCAGACGGATTAGAAAATGATTCTTCCGGGTCAACGACTAGGAAATCGCTGATAAATAATTCTCGGCCATCTGCAGCGTTAAAGTTATTGGGCCCTGCTACCAAAAGGCCAGCAAATAGGTCACCTGTAGGCCTGCTTACGCTTCTAAAATCGGCACGACTGCTTGTTTCATCATTAAAGCTTGATGTTTGGTTATAACGATAACCAGCATCAACAGATGTAATGAAAGAACTAAAGTCTGATAGCTCATATGAGAAGTCGGTACGAAATGCGATTTCTTCATTTTCAATAATATCGCGATCGACATCTATATCACGTATTGCATAGTTTGCTGGGTTAAGTAACTGCGACACTGTTGGTGTTGAATCTAACCCTTGGGCTATACCAAAGGTTAATGCCCCACCGGTTAAATCAAAGGCAACAGGTACGGAATTGTCCTCAGAGTTACCTTCGGGTTGTGCCGTATTGGGGTTTATGAAGTCCAGGTTGGTATTTAGGCTTGGCGTAACAGAGTCAGAGTCAGACAGTGACGCTTCTGCACTAAAAGACAGCCTATCACCTTGCCATTCTCCTCCAAAACGAAAGACTTGGCTTTCTGTTAAACGAGCCCCTGTATTGGAAGACGTCCGTAAATTAGGATCGAAATCTGGGTTGGTTTGGTTCGGGAATAAAATACCCGAGGTTACAGCCTGTATACTGCCTAAATTTCTGCGTCCATCTTCACCATTTAGTGATCCTAAGTTCACCGTTTCGAATGATTGGTTATCAGTATTTGCAACAACAGTCGCATCAGAAACGCCTGATAGCTGCACTCTAGAACTTTCTTGCCTGCGTTCTTGATCATTAATTAGCGCATCGAAATAAAACTTGGTGTTGTCGTTGGGCGCCCACTCGAACGATCCAGCAAAGTTAAAGGTTTCAAATTCGAAGTTGTCGAGATCTTGGTCGAAAAACTGAATACGAAGGAAAGGAAAAGTTTCCGCTGCTGGTATGTCCTGATCTGGTGTAACCAAACCATCTCTATCTACACGAGGCCTGAATGCCGTAACATTTTGCTCAGCATAACTGACACTGACGACTGCACCGAATCTACCATTATCTGTATCCCAACTGTCTCCTAGAGAACCCGATATTCTGGGCGATATGCCACCTTCCGAAGACAAGTCACTGTCTTCACCTTGCACGCGAAAAGCGGCTAATGTTTTACCGATTGCAAGAGGGCGGATAGTTCTTAAATTGATAGTGCCACCAACAGACCCTTCGATGGTTCTTGCTTCTGGTGCTTTGGTTACTTCAACAGATGAAATAATTGAGGAGGATAAATCTTCGAAACTTATACCCCCTCTACCTGCACCAGAGCCGACCGTAGTAACGCCGTTGATCTCAATACGGTTTTCGTCAGTACCTCGAATTTGGACAGCACTACCAACACCAGCATTTCTCGTTATTTGAATACCAGTTACATTTTCTAGTACCTCTGCAAGGTTTTGATCAGGTAACTTACCAATATCTTGAGCCTGGATGACTTCAATAAGATTATCTGACGAACGTTTCTCCTGAAGGGCATTAGTCAATGATGCTCGTATCCCTGAAACTTCAATGACCTCTACACTATTTGATTCAGCATTAGCTTCTGTTTGAGCTTCCTGTGCAACTGCATTTGTAGCAAACCCATTAACTGACATGGCTGCGATAACCAAAGCCGAAAGGTTAGATTTCTTAAATACCTTCCTTGGCAATCGGCTTGTTGCGTTGCATTCAAGAGAGTTTGATTCCTGTTTTGATGTATTCGAATGATGTCCATGTGTCCGCGTATGTCTTAGTACTTTGCTTATTTTACTTATTTTCATTTTATTTACCTTGCTTAGCGTTGACAGGGTGCTAATTTGCTACTACACCTTTTGATACCAGTTTTGAATACCAATTTTGAATGCCACTTTAAACCAATTTACATTTCATTTACAAGAGTGTTGGGTTGTTATTTCAACATTATCCTTAGTGCTGGTGTTTTTATCAGTAAGTTAATAGCTGAGTGTTTGATAGTTTTGAACTTTAAGTGTTTGATTCTATTTAATTAAAATTTTTTTGAGGGGGCTTTATAAATTGTTGGTGTTTAATTGGTTGTACCGATTGGTTTGTGGTTTTTATGTTGATTATACTAGAGGTATACTGGCTTAGCCGAATATTTCTCATTTTAAAATGAGTTTTGTATTAGTGTTAAGCGTAGGGGTAGAGGTGATGGGTCTATATTGAAACTTGCCTGCGCGAAGCCCGGCTTCTTCTTTTGCCAGTGATCTCTATCATTGCTTATGAAGTGTCTCACCTATTAAAATAGGTTGGCTAATTATGGTTGAATCGGTAACTTTATGAGGCGAAGGCATAAAGGATTCGCTACGAGAAGGATTCGCTACGAGGCTTAAAATTAGGCAACTGAGTTGCTAGATCGAAGTTGGTTCCGATTAGGCGAAATTCAGGTACGATTTCTGATTCGAATTTTATGCTGACCGAAATTGTTTCTTCATCAGTGAACAGGTGTCTGAAAATGAAGCCAGCTCTTGTCCGTATCTCACTCCTAGCGAATGCTTGACCATTGATTGCCATCTGGTTGATTTTCAGTGGAAGGTTACTCGCTATTTGCACATTACTAATTGGTCTGTTCGGTTCAATTGATATATCGAACTGATAATGCCCTTTGGTATCGTTTAGCTGGTTGAGACTGGCATTATAGCTGGTAGGTTCCAATGCCAAAGTAGGCGCTGATGCTATGTAATATGGTCTATTCCTTCGATTGGTAGGGTAAATGCCTCTTAAAGCTTGTTGTTCGGTATCTCGTTCATTAAAAAATTGGCCCGTGAAGTCGTCTAGGTTTTCTGTGTAACTAAAGAAGTAAGCTTGCTCGCTTTGAGTGTCATAGACATAGTTAATATTGTTTGGCTTCTTTTGCTCTGAGTTGTAGCCGGATTTTTCTATTATCCCCACAATGCTTATCAACAGCGCAACAGTGAGCAATGCATTAATCGTGCTTTTCCCTTTTGTTTGGAGTAACAACGGCATGGCTGTAAGTAATAGGAGTGAAGTTAATATAGCTGCTATTACGAGGTTTGACAGCCCTAGCCCGATGACAAATACCGGGATCTGCGGTGTGATAATCAATAATGCAGGTGCCATCATCAACGCGGAAAGCCACAGTTTGCGGGTATAAGTGTTAGCATCCCATATATAGAAAGCTAACATCGCCAGCGGAGCAACTAGGGTAATGATAAAGAAGCCGGCGCCAACCAGATAAATAGCGAAAAGCGTATTTATTATCAGCCAAAGTATAATGGGCGCTATAAGAAACTCGGTTGTGGAAACATTATGGAATTTACGGCTGAACCATTGATATAAAGTAAAGGTCAGTATTGAGCTTAATATTATAGTGAAAGCAATAATCCAATGGCCATTATAGGTAAAGCCTTGTGGTATCTCTGTTAGGTAAGGAAAGAGGGAGGTTGACATTTGCCAACCGTAAATACCAAGCACTGACACACAGATAACCGAAGTTATGGCAGGCACAAAACCTATTAAAGCATTTTTGATGGAAATTTGATTGCGTTTGAGCCCAATACCTGTCAGAACAACGAAAGCAAGTATCGCCAATAGGCACATAGGTATAACCCAAGTAAAGGGATAATTTACAACTCCCCAATTTGCGACATTGAAATAAACGTCATCTGCTTCGTTATATAAAGTGGCTAAATCAATATTGGCGAATACGGGAAGCATTGCGGTGAGATAACTGGCTTGGTGGTTTAACGTTGATCGATCAAGGCGCTCAAAGCTGTCTTGTACTGTGTGGTAGTCATAGTGATCATCAATAAAAGCGAAATTAAACCCTTGGATACCGCCTTGTTCCTTGAAAATAGTTAAATCCGTATCGTTGGGCAACATTTTATAAATGCTATACATGAGAGAATTTGCTTGCGGATAATCTACCCCAGCGTCTGAAAAGGCTTCAATTAATGCCCTATTTCCTTTGTTGGTTTCTACAAACATGTAGGCTGGTCCACCCGAACCTCTGGCCTCAAAGTTTAGAACGAGTCCGATTCTTTTTGTTAAAGGATGTTCTTTGACAAATGCCTCTGCACCCATGAGTCCTTGCTCTTCTGCGTCGGTGATAATCACAAAGATGTCGTTTTGTCGTTGTTGATTTGCAGCCACAAAAGCCCGAAGCGATTCTAAAATTGTGACGACACCGCTGCCCGCATCGCTAGCGCCAAGGGAAGAGTTTGTACTCGAATCATAGTGGGACACTAATGCCAACGCTTTTCGGTCAATATTAGTATTTGATGATGCTGGCAGGATACCAATGATGTTACTAACACCATTTGAACGATAACGTTTTGATGAAGTTGCAAGCGTTTTTTGAATACTGACATCCAAACCGATAGCTTCTAACTCAGTAACAATAAAATCGCGCACATTGCTATGATATTCAGATGTTGTGTAATGCGGTGCCAGGGATATAGGTTTGAGTAATTCCAGTGCACGAGATTGTGAAAACTGCGTTAGATCATTGTTTTGATATGAATGGCTACTGGGTTTTTGTGTTAACCAACCAATCAGCAGTGGTAACAACAGAATAAGATAAATAAAAACACTTTGTTTGCCTGTTAACATATGGTTTGTATGCGAGGTTTTCATACTTATTCTTCCGATACTAATAGGTTAATTTCCATAACAATATTGGCTCGTGCATAAATAGGATGTTGGCCTATTTGAACAGTTTTAAAGTTGTGTTTCTTGTACAAGTTGATGGCAGCTTCTAGTCGAGTGTTTGATACCAGATAAACTTTACGAGCTTTTAAATTTTTGAGTTTGGATAAGCAAGCTTCAATGAGGACACTCCCATATCCTTTTCCTCTTGCTTCTTTTGCAACAGCCATTCTTGCTAGCTCGAATGTGTCATTTCCAATGTTGAATAATGCACAGACGCCCATAACTTTCTGTTCATCAGATAGTAGACTAAATATGTAACCGCCATCTTTAATCACTTTTTGTGGATTAGCTGCTAATTTTCGGTCAGCCTCTTCTAGTTCAAAGTATTCTTTTATCCAATCTTCATTTAAATGAATGAAGCTGTCGAGTAAGGTAAGATCGTTTTCTACAATTTGCATATATCCGAAGCTCACTAACGAAAACACCGACATAAACGGTTAAGTTTAGTCGGTGTTTTTTTCATCATTACTTTGATAAAAGGATTAAAGTGATTCAATCCCCATATTGTATAAAGTAAAACCATAGATATCAGTAAATTGCTCAATGGTTTTGGCTGTTGGTGTTCCCGCACCGTGACCGGCATTGCTTTCAATTCTTATCATAGTGGGGTTGTTACCTGCCTGCTTACTCTGCAATTCAGCAGCAAACTTGAATGAATGCGCAGGTACAACACGATCATCGTGATCAGCTGTAGTAATTAATGTAGCCGGGTAGCGCGTGCCTTTCTTGACGTTATGTACCGGAGAATAGCCTTTTAAGTAATCGAACATCTCTTTGCTTTGTTCAGATGTACCATAATCATAGGCCCACCCAGCACCTGCGGTAAAGGTATGGTAGCGGAGCATATCAAGCACGCCAACCGCTGGTAATGCAACCTGGAATAAATCTGGACGCTGAGTCATTACTGCACCAACTAAAAGACCACCGTTAGAGCCACCGCGCAGTGCTAAGTAATTGCGGCTAGTGTATTTTGAATCAATTAGGTACTCAGCGGCAGCAATAAAGTCGTCGAACACATTTTGTTTTTTGAACTGCGTACCAGCGTCATGCCATTCTTTACCGTACTCACCGCCACCACGGATGTTAGCGACTGCATATATACCCCCTAGCTCTAACCATGCTGCAACAGTTGGGCTAAATCTTGGTGTCAAACTGACATCGAATCCACCATAACCATAAAGTAGTGTTGGGTTACTGCCATTCAATTCTGTATCTTTATGGTGCGTAATAATCATAGGTACTTTTGTACCGTCTTTGGACGCGTAAAATACTTGTTTAGAAACGTAAAGCTCCGGTTTAAATGCGGTCTGTGGTTCATGAAAAAGCTTTGACTCGCCAGTGGCTATATCGAATGAATAGTTGGCTGAAGGTGTTTTGTAGTTAGTGAAGTTAAAATAAGTAATAGTATCGTCGGAATTACCTCCGAATCCGCCAGCAGATCCGATGCCTGGTAAATCAATGCTGCGTAACATTTCACCTGATAAAGAATACTGCTTAACTTGTGATATGGCGTCAACCATGTAGCGCGCAAATATAGTCCCGCCAACCGTAGATGGACTCAGTACGTTGTCTGTCTCAGGGATTAGATCTTTCCAGTTCTCAGTACCAGGAGCGTTCGCATTAACTGTTATAACTTTTGTGTTGGGCGCATTAAGGTTTGTGACCAAATATAAAGTTTCTTCATTTGTGAGTAATGGGTAAGTATCTGAGTCAGTATGATCAAGTATTGTGACAAGCTCGGAGTCGGGCTTTGTTAAGTCTTTCACATAAAGCTTGTTTCCCGACGTTGATACGGAAGCTGTAATAAATAGATAGCGATTATCTTCACTAACCTGGCCACCTACGTATCGGTGTTTTTGCTCTGGTGTATGACCAAAAACTTCTAGATCTTCTGATTGAGATGTTCCTATTTTATGGAAGTAGAGTTTATGTTGATCTGTCTTGGCGCTCAGCTCACTACCTTCGGGTTTGTCATAGCTTGAGTAGTAGAATCCATCATTACCAGCCCAATTGATACCGCTAAACTTTACGTCTTTTAATGGCGCTTCAAGCGGCTGCTTGGTTTCAGCATCTAAGATAACGATCTCTCGCCAATCACTGCCACCTTCAGATGTTTGATAAGCAACTAAGCTCCCATTTTCGGAAAAAGACACCGACGACATTGATGTTGTACCGTCTTCACTGAACGTATTAGGATCTAGGAAAACCTCAAGCTCAGCTTGTGCTTCATCGTCAGCTTTGCGGCGGTAAAGCACAAACTGGTTCTGTAAACCGTCATTCTTATAGATGTATACATAGCTACCTTCCTTGAAAGGTGTTCCGACTTTCTCATAATTAATTAAGTTACTTAGCGTTTTAGTAATCTTCTCACGATAGGGGATGTTAGCAAGGTAGCTATGAGTGACCTTATTCTGGTCTTTAACCCATTGAGCTGTCTCTTCGCTGCGATCATCCTCTAGCCAACGGTAAGGATCAGCAACTTGCTCACCAAAGTAAGTATCAACAATATCTGCTTTATTTGTTACTGGATAATCAAATGCAGGACTCGATTCAATATTTGTTGATTCTTTTGTTGGGGATGATGCTTCTGTTTGCGTGGTTTTTTGATCGCATGCAGTTAATAACACGAATGCACTCAACGCACTCGCAAGGGCTAGCTTCTTCACAATTTATCTTCCTTATCGAGAAAAGTAGACTTAGATTAAAGACTTATTACTAGATGTCTATAGGTCACCGGGTTTTCTATCTCTTAGTAGTCCGGAAATATTTTTTTGCATTTGTATTCTTTTTAGTCATTCAAACAGGTATTTGGTATTTATCTATTGACGGATTCTAATCACTGTGTAGAATGCGCGCTTCTCAACGGATATCTGATTTCAACTTCAGAATAACGTAGAAAAAATCACTTGAAATGGGTCGTTAGCTCAGTTGGTAGAGCAGTTGACTTTTAATCAATTGGTC
>CAZVDU010000080.1:0-19029 GCA_964625615.1 uncultured Pseudoalteromonadaceae bacterium
GAAAAAAGGCTTTGAGGCTACTATATCATGACACTTTGTTTACGTATTTTTCACTTACTTTAAATTAAGCTATGGCGGATACAATAGTTCGCCTTCACCTTTCTGATAATGCTGCTTTCGCCATCACGTTATTGTGAAATATAGGTTCACTGAACTTTCGTCCAAATGCGTGAACTTCTTTTATTGGTGGATTATGCTAAAGCTCTAGTATCGCTATCTCCCCTAGTTGTAAATCGATATTTTCGCGACACAAGGTAATTAAGCCAACTAGTGTTAGCTAGCCTCTGTCTGCAATTTTTGGCTCGCTGAGTCAATTTCGCTCAGTGACTTCAGTTCCGCCTCTTTGTATTTTTGAATAACAGGTTCTAACAACTCTAAAGCACTCTCTATTTTTTTAACGATTTTTTCCGTTGCTCTCGAAAAGTAATTTATTAGCATTGTTCTCGTAAAAGGAAGTATAACCAAAACAAATATGATTCCTAATACTAACACCCATAACCATTTAGGGGGCTTAGGTAGTTTTGAGAACAAGTGAATTCTCAACAATTTAAACAATTCAAAAACAGCTCTTAGCGGAATAAAAGCAGCAAATCCTCCAGAAGCAATTAACTTTAAACAGGTAGCCGAATTTCTAGCATAATTCCTTAAGTTAACAAGAACGGTATAGTGTACGACATGTCCCCCCATACCTGCGATATCCTTGTCCTTACTAACAATTGGGACTTCAATAATTTTTTGTAGTTGTATATAAGGCCAATCTTTAGGATCTCTTAAATTGAGGTTAGCTGACGCTTCGCCAACTTCAATCAACTCGATATTAGACTTGAATCGTTCCCAAAGCTGCAAAGCTAATTTAATATCGAAATCATATCGAGCCGAGAGTGTGCTTAATTTATCTTTTACTTCCTTATCTAAAAAGGTCGGAGCGAAGCACTCAATAGAGCCAGCCTCTAAAACCTCAAGTAAGTCCGTTCTAGCCTCACTCGACTTAGCTTTTGTCAATATCCACTTGATATCATTTAAAACAATATTTGCGTCAACGATTATTTTGATTTTCACAAAATTGAATAACGATTTTATTGCTGGATTTTCAAACCACTGCAGTAGATACTTAAGGTCATCGGATTTCGCGAACGTCTCGCGCTTTATACTATTAAGCAAATTATCTTCCATTAGAAATCATCCATATACTCTTGTTTCTTTTGATAGGCTATATGCTTACGCTCCCCCTCAATTAGCGAATCCATATAGCTTCTATGCTCCAACAAATCAACTGAGCTACACAATGCTTTTATTTGCTCATAGAATTTTACTCTAGCATCTAGAAGCGGAATCATGCTTCCAGACCAAGACATAGAAAATTTTTCAAACCTAAGTGATTTGAAATCTTCTAGGCACTTATTAGAATCTAGAAAAGCTCCATAAAACTGAGGCTTTCTGTCAGACTCAAATTCCTGCACCAATTGGAATATCATATCCATATATTTTTCATTTTTATTGTGAAACTCAATGATGCTCTTTAGATAATTATCTTGCTTCTCAATTACAGTCTTATCCTGCTGTGGTTTACTTAGCCTCTGATAAAAGCACTGATACTCCCTGTAAATTCCATAAAGCTTTTCATCATCTAAAAAGTGTTTATCGACTTGTTTCATGACAATAGAGTAGTCTTCCCTAAACCAAATAAAAGTATAATCTCTACCTTCTGAATAATTATTGTCTTCGTGTTTTGACTCTGAGAGATAGTGCGTCATAAATTCAGGCGAAAGGTCTAGTAATTTGTTGAATTCTGAACCGTCATAATCGAATAATCTATCAGCTACACTTGCCCTTATGTAAGTTTTCTTAAGCAGCTCCGTATCAACTGATACTAATGCCTTTATTTCTTTATCTGATTCTAAATGTTCACTAAAAACACATCTCAGTATTGAACCGAGATTTCGTTCTTCGATGGAGCGCTCAACAATAATGCTAACTACTTTTCGAATAAATCCTTGTTGAAGTTTGTTATATTTGAGTAAGTACTCGAGGTTATAATAAAAAGCACATGCTGGAGCCTTTGAATATAGTTCGATGAGTGACTTAAGATCATCTGATTTAATCTGGTCAGCGCTCAGATGTATATAAAATGCCCCTACCCAAGATAATCTGGTTTTGTATTCGTGAGAAAAAATAAGCGAATATACCTGCTGTCGCGACAATGAGTTCAACAAATACAGGACTATCTTATAAGGAGAGACTTTGTACTCGTCACTAAACTTCAGGTACTCAGCAACTACACTTTTGAATAGATTAGCATTTGTTTCTGATAACCCTTCAAAAAGAGCTATAAACCCTTGCTCCAGAAGCCAATCGTTTCTCCCTCCCTCAGACTTGGACATTAAGACATATAGCTCTTCAAAAAGTGCTATGTAATCGTCTAAAACAAACCCTACAAGAAATTTCTTAACTTTATTGACTCGATATTCAATATACTTTTCGTAGCCTAAGCGAAGTTCTGCTTGACTATTTTCCTTAAACAACTCTTCGTATAGCTTATATGCCGTACAACTAAACATTTCCTCAAGCTTATCTGTACATGAGATATTTAGCCTTTTTAGATGCTTCACATAACTTTGCACTATTTCACAATGATAAAGTTTTTGAGGATCTAAATTATCAATAATGAATGGTTGGATTAACTCAAAATCTTTATCGATAATAGAAGCGCTGTTAAGGTCAGGTCGGTTCTGTGCATACTTAAAAAACAGTTCTAGCACTGTTTATCTTAGATTTTTTATTTGGGCAAGTTTCGTTAGATGATAGAGTAGACTGCGCCTCAGGCTTGTTAATTCATCCGATTCAACCAAGTCAAAGTCATACATAGCAATTGCGTTGTTACGTGCAGCGCGAGTGCAGGAAAAGTGCGTTTGCAGATAATTTTCAGCCACTGCGATAAACAGCTTGGAAAAATACAGATTCTTCCCCCCTGCTGACTTATCAATAAGTTCATCTGAAACTAGTTGTTGGACTCTGTAGTAGTAATTATAGGACTCTGATTCAAATCCAAAATCATTGGTAAAACAGTATACAATCCTGCCAGACATCTCAGGCTGTGCTTCCGCGTACTGCAACAATAAGCCCAGCGCAAGCCTGAATTCCTCTTCTTGAAAAAACTTAAACCTCGGCAAGATATTAAATGGTGCAGGAAGATCTCTCTGTTCAGTATCCCAAAGAGAATCGTCGAAAACACAATCTCTTTCGATATAATTTAAGTCTATTTCCCCCTTAACGAATAAAAGAGTGTCAGTAGGTTTCACAAACCAAAAGCAATCAATAAATTGAAGAAAACTTGCTTCGTCTCTAGCTCTTAATTCGCTCCAACTCCTATCTATTGGAGCACTAATGGATTTCTTAACCGTAGTAAAATCAAATGCATTAAATACTGGATTTATTGCATCAACAATTTTCTTTCTGTATTTTGGAAAGAAGCCAGCCAGCAGCAAACCAAACTCCAAGTGGTTATCTTTAATAAAGACTAGATAAAATATGTATGTCGCGAGAACTTGATCAGACAATTTAACAACTTCATTCTCATAAATATCGAAGATTTCCATCTGATGTAGTTGATTCACGCATTGCCAGAATTCAAAAGGGCCAATACCAAAATTTGCCTCAATTTCACCCATTTGTTCGCTATTCGATTTATCTACATAGCGCAAGAAAGATACGATGCCAGCTACTTTTAGTAAGACTCCCGAACTCAAAGCTTCTAAGTCATTCTTTATTGATGAAAAATATGCGTTATATATTCCAGATACATCATTAATACTTTCAATGAATTGCTTATCTACAGCGATTTTCCCAGCCATTATAGCCAACCGGGGATTGCCCTCCGCAATTTCCAAAATTCGCTCTTGATAGCGAGAGTTCTTTATATCTAATGCCTCCGAAAGAAGTGATTTAATCTCGTTATCATCAAATTTGTTAAGAGCAACTTCCTCCAGCGTCGTAAATTCTTTGGCAGACTGTATCAATTTGTCAGAAGCGTAGTCTCTAACAGTAACGACTACCTTAAATGATTGGTCCTCCCTTCTCTCTCGTAAAAGCTGCAAGATGTAGGAAAAGCCGCTAATTCGGTTGGCGTCATCAACAAGTATTAAGTAATTTCCACTATCAGAAAAGTAGCACTTTAGATCTTCAAATATATCTATTCCCTTGTTAAAAATGCAATAAGCTTTATAGCTATTATTTCCCTCATAAAACTCTCGATAGCATTCCACTGCTAAGCGAGACTTACCAACTCCAGCCGCTCCAGTTAAAACGACCATATCACACGTGTCCATCAGTGTGAGGACACTCTGCTTATCATTTTCTCGGCAGCAAAACTCCGTTTGCAGGCTTGTGGAAAACTTGTTTCTTTCGTATAAAGAGAGAAACTTGTCCAATTCGATTACTTGCCCTGTATCAATTTCTATATTTAGATGGTCTTTCGATATAGCAGGATATTTTTCCAACAGATCATATGAAATATCAGAACATCCAAAAATATTGATATTCACACCTTTCTTAGAGCACATTTTTCGGAGAGCATTAACCTCTTTTGTCGAGAGAGTTGATGTGTGACATAAGACTATTTCATCAATATCAGTAACTTCAATGCCCGTCTTGTCTTCATCAAAACACTTGGATATATCACTTTGAAATTTAGAAAATAGCCTTTCTTTTGGAGTAGTTGTGTGTTCCCCAAATACATATCTACCATCAGGCATGCATACTAATGAATCCGGTGTGCCTTTCCTCACTTTATTGTTTCCTAGCATCGAACCTATTGAATTTATTTGCTGATAGCCTTTTTTATATAGATAGGATTCAGCTAGCTTTTGGAAAGCGCCACCTTCAAGTTCTTGTATTGCTTGCTGTATCTGATTTATCTTTGACATAATAGTAATAGGTAGAATTGCTTACCCAACAATATTCTTCGAAGCGAAAATAGTCAAAACGAATCTGGAAGTAAACTTAGCTCATATCTGTTTTGGCACTGACCAAAACTGACTGCCTAATCGAATTGAAAAGTGGAAATACAAGGTTGGAGAGCCAATGGACTTCCTTTAGACTTTGATGCTCCATATATGATAGTGTTGTCTACACAAAATCAACCCCAGCTACCAAGCTGCTTCCAAAAGATGAATAACATTCCGCTTATAGATTTAAGTGAGATTTTCTTTGGTTCAACAAAAAAAGAAATCAATTCAGTTCTCGGTCAACCCGATAATATTATTAATAAAAACGGCTCAATAGATGACCTTGCACCTGAGGTTTGGAGCTATTCGAATGAAGGGGTGAATCTTTCTTTCGATCCATTTTATGAATTCAGACTGGAAAAAATTGACCTTACATCAAATCAATTTTTAGTTGATGGTAAAGCTCTTATTGGAATTGACGAGGGTCAACTCCAAGCCTCTTTTCGAAATGCGGTTTTAACTGAAACATATGGCCGCTGCAAGGAATACGAAGATGAGCCCAACGGGTTTGTTTTTATATTAAAAGATGAGACTGTAATTCATGTTTTGCTGACTCCTGATCCTAATATACCTTTCATTAATTATTGCTCAGAAAGCAAACAAAGGTACTACACATGTAAGCGTTTGCTAAAGAGAAATTGTAGACGGCATGAAAGAAGGGTTGCCAAAGGACTATTTGTCCTTCAGGAGCAGTTATCTGGCTCTCACATGGGGCATTTGGCAAGTGACATTGAGTGGTTTTTAGGGAGTTACATAACGCTTCTTCCATCAGTCAGAGAGTTTTGGTGCGATGGGGTAGTATTTAAAAGCTTTCAATTAATTTCTAAGCGAACAGTTAGGTTTTCAGCATCAGCCTATATTCTGTCTACTGTTGATGAAAGTTTTTCTGAAGAGCCTGAACTGGAAGGCTTTATTCAAGTTGCGAACAATGGAAAAACACTCAAGGCTTACTTTTTAACGTTAAAACTTGCAAGTAAAGACATCAAAATACGAAAACGAGCTGGAACAGCACAAATCTTTTCGGCAATGGCTTTAGATAAAGTTGAAGTGATTATTTAAACATCTTGAATTTGATATCAAACCAAGGACGTTATGAGACCAGACATCTATAACATTAAATCGATAGGCAAAGGCTCTTTATCAGTCATGGCAAAACCCGTATCCGGTGAATGGATAAAGGATGAATTTAAGGTGATTGCAAATCGGGGCATTAACTTAATCGTTTCTTTACTCGAAGAGCAGGAATCAAAAGAGGTCGGCTTGGCAGACGAGCAAGCATTAAATGGAAGCAGTACTAGCATAACCTTGAGGAAGGAATTAGAACAACCCAAGCTGATCACTGATTAAGGTATCAAAATCAATGCCTACAAAAGGCAGAATACCTTCCGCAATGGGGCGAATTTGCTTTTCGATATAATGCTCGTAGTCGATCGTAGACTCTTGATACTCAATGGCTTCTGGTCCATTGAGGGTAATGATGTATGTGATCCAGCCTTTTCGTTGATATTGCAAGGGTTTGCCTTGGGCTTTGTTTTTCTCATCGGCGAATCGAGCGGCCTTGACGTGAGGAGGGACGTTTTTTACGTATTTGTCTAACGCCTGTCTTAGGCGCTTTCTATAGTGCAGTTGATGGTCATGCTTCCCGTCACGGGTGTCATCAATAATTTGCCGTAAGTATTGGGTTACATCTTGATCGGCAAAGACCATTTCGTAGAGTTTCTGTTGGAATTCTTTCGCTAATGGTGTCCAGTCAGAACGAACGGTCTCCAATCCTTTGAATAATAACTCGCCCGGTTGGCCGTCGGGCTTAGAGCGAATACCAGCATAACGTTTTTTGCTGCCCATTTCTGAACCACGAATAGTTGGCATTAAGAATTTCTCGAAGTGTGTTTCAAATTCTATTTCTAAATGACAGTCCAAATCGAATTCATCGCTAAGCGTTTTCTGCCAGAATGTGTTGATGCCTTCGGCGAGTTCATTGCCAATGTTACAAGCTTGTTGACGAGTTAGATTACCTTCTAGCCAAACAAATGTTGAATCTGTGTCGCCATAAATGACTTGATGGCCTTTGTCTTTTATCCATTTAGCTGTTGTTTGCATAATGTCGTGGCCGCGCATGGTTATTGAGCTTGCAAGACGTGTGTCATAAAAGGGGCAGCCACCAGAACCCAAAACACCATAAAATGAGTTCATCAATATCTTGATGGCCTGTGAGCGAGCGGCATCTTTGTTTTTCTTTGCTTCATCTCGTTGTTGCCAAAGTGAGGTAATAATATTCGGTAAAAAGTGCTTATCGCGCGAAAACTGCCCACCACGGAATCCAGGAATTGCTTCCTTGGGGGCTTTCAAACCTTCTATAAGCCCTAAAGGGTCAATTTTGAACGTACGGATGATAGATGGATACAGGCTTTTAAAGTCGAGCACTAACACATGATTATAGATACCGGGTTGAGAATCCATCACGTAGCCACCTGGGCTTGCCAGCCCGCCACCAATAGGGCGGTTAGGGGCAATGTAGCCGGCTCGATGCAACTTAGGTAGGTAGAGGTTCACAAAAGCAGCCACTGATCCGCCAGCCCGATCCAGTTCTAACCCGGTGAGTTGGCTACGTAGGGTTAGGAAGTCCAAAAGTTTGGTGTGTTCGAATATTTCGTTGACTAACACACAGTCCTGCAAGTTGTATTTGGCTAGCTTGATTTTGTTATGCTTAAAATCGTGGTTGATGTGCTCTACGCGATTGTCGACATCGTCCGTGGCCTTACCTTTACCCAGCAATTCTTGGGACACAGATTCCAGACTAAAGCTGTCAAAAAGGTAGGTTGCTGTTTTAAGGGCATCTATACCGTCTACTATGATGCGCCCCGTCATATTTACAAAGCCTTGATTACTATCGGCACGGCCGTCTCGCCAGCTAATTGATGAACCATCGCGATTTAACGTCAGTGGTATTCGATGTTTTTCAGCCCGTTTGATCAGTAATCTAAAATCGAACTGTACGACACTCCATCCAACAAATATGTCTGGGTTGTATGTATTTACTTCCTCTATTAGCCCTATTAGCAGTGCTTTCTCATTGGACACCCATCGAATCCAGCTTGGGTTTTCTTGTTCTGTATCTTCCTTGGGTTGACCAATCATCAACACACACTGGTAATCTTCAGCGGCAAGGCCAATAGAGTAGAGTTCTCCATTCGGTCCGCATTCTATATCGAGTGATAACACACGAAAGTGTGGTTGATAATCACCGGACTTTACACGTGCTTGGGTAATGACTTGATAGGTGTTTTCTTGATGACGGTTTCCCGCAAAGGTCACACTGCCATAGGAAAAGCGCTCCATCAAAAAGCGCTCTGTCAGGCGGATGTCGTACTCATAACACTCAATACCTGCTGTTAGTAATGTATCTCTGGCTTGGTAAGCAGCTGAAGGTTTATGAAAGTACAATGCTGAAACAGGTTCGTGCTCAAACGTGTTAAGTGCAATTTCTTTGAGGTTGAAGCTGATATTGGACTTGTTTAGGTATCTTTGAGCTCTCTCAGCATGCTCTTGTTGAATAAAGAAAGTCGATTCTTGTGGCGGAGTAACCAGTTTAACCGGGCCGTGCTGGGTTGTTAACCAAAGCTCAATAACTGTCTGGCCACCAATATCCTTTTGGTTTCTGGTGAGAATAAAACCTTGCTCAAAATCTGCCAATGGTTGTAAATCGCTAGTCTAATGAAAAGATAAAGTAAGTGAGGAGTTTATCATGTTTGATCGTTAACTTAACGCACGTCATGTGCAAGCTATCTCGTTCCACTGGAAAATAAATAAACCTATCTGGTATAAAGCGCCCTCAAAATACAACGCGTTATTTACGGAATGTCATCATGAGTACGGATGTACCATTAGAGAATCAAAGCCCTATAAATAGATATATCCCAAAAGCGAGTACTGTGGCTTTCGGATGCATGGAATTGGGTGGACCGAGTGATCAGCCAATAACGACTGACGTTGTTCAACAAGCCAGCGACTGTATTGATGCAGCATTAGAGTCAGGCATTAACTTTTTTGATCATGCTGATATATACCGTAAAGGGAAATCCGAAGAAGTATTTGGGCAAGCACTTTCGCAGAGACCAGCGCTACGTGACGAGATTTTCTTACAATCCAAATGCTCAATTAAGTTTGACGATGAACTAGCACCTGGACGATATGATGCGTCTCATGATTGGATCGTTAAAAGTGTCGAAGGCAGCTTAAAGCGACTAAAAACCGATTTTCTTGATGTTTTGTTATTACATCGTCCTGATCCTCTGATGCAACCAGAAGAAGTCGCCAAAGCCTTTGATACGCTCTATCAGCAAGGAAAAGTAAAGTACTTTGGTATGTCCAATGTACAAAGGCACCAATTAGAGTTCTTACAGCATTATTTAGATCATCCTATTGTTGCCAATCAAATAGAACTGGGATTAGGCGCGTTAGACTGGTTAAACGAAGGCGTTGTTGTCGGTCACCCAGAACATCAAGGCGTTAACTTTACCGGAGGTACTCTAGAGTATTGCCGTATGAATAACGTACAAATCCAATCATGGCGTTCTTTGGCTCAGGGCTTTTTTAGTGGTCGTGATGTGTCAAGGGAGCCTGAATCGGTCCAAAAGACAGCTGTACTCGTAACTTCTCTTGCTGAGAAATATCAATGCAAGCCTGAGGCTATTGTTCTTGGCTTTATTATGCGACACCCAGCAAGAATACAACCCGTTATTGGAACAACAAATATAGGCCGAATCAAAGCTTGTGCTGATGCTGTTAACGTGACGTTGTCACGCGAAGATTGGTACAGCCTGTTTGTTTCTGCTCGCGGAGTAAGATTACCTTAAACAATTTCCACACACGCTTTTCACATTGTGTACCTTCGCCCATAAACGTTTTGTCTATGGGCTTTTTTTTGATTGAGATCAAAGCTTCATTTTTATTTATTTCAACCGCTTAGAAAACTTGCGCTAGATCAATATACGAGATCTCAAGGAAGGGAAAATAGCGTTATTGAACTTAGACGGAGAAATAAAAATGACACTCAGCATAATAGCGCGAGCGATGATCTACCCTTTAATGGCTGCCGTGTTGGGAGCACCATTAAGCTTAAAAGCTTATGAAAAAGGCGACTGGGTTGTTCGTGTAGGTGCAACCAAGGTATCACCCGATGAAGATAGCGGAAACGTCTTTATTGGCGGCACAGACTTAGGTTCGGGTGTTTCTGTTGATGACAGCACACAGTTAGGTATCAACGTTGCTTATTTCATCAAGCAAAACTGGGCCATTGAGTTACTAGCGGCCACACCGTTCTCTCACGATATCGAATTGACGGGCACAAAACTGGTTAATGCAAAGCAACTGCCGCCTTCGTTGACCGCTAACTATTTCTTCAATGACACAAATGCAGTGTTTCAACCTTATGTGGGTGCTGGCATAAACTATACCCTCTTTTTTGATGAAAGCTTCACTCAAGCTAATCGTGATGCAGGCTTTAGTGATATTGATCTGGATGCTTCATTTGGGGTAACAATTCAAGCCGGTTTTGACTATATGATTCATGACAGCTGGTTGTTCAACGCGTCAGTGCGCTGGATTGATATCGATACTGATGCAACGTTTGACTTGGCGGGTGCTCCGGGCAGTGTATCTGTTGATATAGACCCGTTTGTTTATACCGTATCTTTTGGGTATCGATTCTAAGCTAAGGGTATTTCTCTTATTCAAAAGTCTCTATTTTAGGCGAGGCTTTAATTGCGAATAGAAAGCCGAAAAGCATATATGGTATTACCCTGGCAGGATTGAAAATAGGTAATCCAATTTAGCAGGGGCAAAATCTAATCCAGTTGCCCCTTCAGCAGGTAGCACGTTAGATACAATGCCGACTAAGTGATTATGCTCGTCAACCACAGGGCTGCCGCTTAAACCTCGTAATCGAGCGATTGGGGTATCACCTAAATCAATGCGCAAGTTGTGTTCGGCATAAGATTTAAATGTCCCTGTGTAAGTATCCTGATCGCAAGTGTCTTTATTGACATAACTACATCCAATAGCTCTTAACTTTTCACCAGTTTCAAGCGAAGACCTCCTGATAGTCAATGGTGTGAGTGAAGAATTGTTTTCCTCTACTTCAAATAACAACCAATCTTTTTGAAGGATATCGCCGTCTATCTCTTCATTTTTATTGGCGTTTATCAGGTTACCTAACTGAATGTAATTATTAGCATCTTTATTCGGGTGTATTCGCCACTGTTTTAAATTATCTGCGAGCCAAACATGTTTCATATCGGGTGTTTTTGCTTCGAATAAAACATGTTTAACAGTAACGGCATATACTTTGTCGTTATGCTCAATCAAAAAGCCATTACCAGCGAATGCCTTGTTATATTCTTGCTGCTGAAATTCGATGTTATTAACGCCAGAAATACGCGGAGGTTGCTTCTCTTGTGTAAAACCTGATGTGCTTAAGATACTAAGAAAGGTAAAAGCTAAGTAACGACAGCATGAATGAAGTCGACGTTTTATCATGGTGATTTTTATCATAAGTTTTGATCTGTATTTCAGCAGTATATGGCGTTGCAATGTTTAAGAGGTGTTTGAAGTTTGTGTTTTTGTATCAAGGTATGACAAAGGTTATTTTTTGTTAAATGGTTAAACTGCGATTGATTATAGAAATGACTGCAGCTCAGAAACATTAATCATGCTGTTGAGGCAACTTCCGATTGTTTACTGCCGCACAGGCAGCTCAGAAATGTTTCAAGTGTGAGGTGTATTGGTGTAAATATGGACGCAGAGTTTGATGGGCTCACATATTTAGATTTAATATCGTTCTCATCAAGCCAAGCATTACTGCTAGTGCTGTGAGTAAAACCAAGATAAGCAGCTTGATTAGCCTTATTTACTTAAAACACTACGAACATAAGTAATTAATGCCTTACGTCTTATTTTACGCGTATTATGGCTGACAACAGAAATGATATTGTTCAATATAGTGAGGGTACTCTTGGGGTTTACCGGTTGATTTTTTTTGGCGGTAGAGCCAGTCACTAAACGTGATGAATATTCCCTAGCTTACTGAATTTATTTATCTATCAATGGAAGTAGTAGTTGAGACTTTGAGCCTTTTGATTAAATCTCCCGTGCACTGCTAGGTACACGAAACTCGTCGTTAGTCAAAGATGAGTCTGAGGTTAAGAGGTTAAGCGATGAGGGATCTCATGTCATGCTGTTGTTATTATAGAAAGAAGCCGTAATGATCATGTTTCGCCGCTTTTTGATTAGGTCAAAGTAGTATGGATTATGTAATAGACAATAGAGTGATTCTTGCAACACTTGGCTCCGTTGGCATGTTGTTATTTTTGGTTGTTAAAACAAGAATGCATGCTTTCCCGGCCCTTATCTTAGTCAGCATATTAGGTGCGCTGGCTGGAGGCATGAGTACCGAAGATGCGCTACAAACAGTCACTAACGGTATGGGCGGTACACTCGGATTTATCTCTATTGTTATTGGCCTTGGTGCCATGTTCGGCGTTTTTCTGCAAGCTGGTGGTGGTGTTCAGACCGTTGCAATTCGACTTTTGTCTCTGACTGGAATTAGCGGTAGTCGCTGGTCTATAGGTATCGTTGGACTTCTAGTGGCTATTCCCGTGTTTTTTGATGTGGCGCTTATTATTTTGGCGCCTATCATCTTTAGTCTCGCACAGCGCACAAAAACAGCGCCTCTGGTATTCGGTTTGCCGCTTCTTGCTGGACTAGCGACTGCACATGCTTTTATACCGCCAACACCAGGCCCTATTGCTGTGGCAGAACTATTAAATGCAGACTTAGGTTGGGTGATACTCTTTGGTTTAGCGGCCGGTATTCCAGCCATGATAATCGCAGGCCCTGTTTATACTGGATTTGCACAAAAAATTGGCTGGATAGCAAATCATGAAGATTCGGGTAGTCATGGATTAAGTGGCGTCTCTAGTGATGCTCAACAACGCTCAGCCTTTACCTGTTTAGTGATTATAGCCATCCCTTTGTTGTTGATTGTCGGTAGTACAGTAAGCAGTTTAATGTTGTCGAAAGGCTCGTTATTAACCTTTGCAAACTTCATCGGTCATCCTTTTGTCGCTCTCTTGATAGCATGTGGTGTCGCTTATTTCGCATTTAAACCCAAATCGGAAGGTGACAAACGAGTATTCAGTGGGGCGCTATCAAAAGCATTGGAGCCTGCCGGTGCAGTAATTTTAATTACAGGTGCTGGTGGTGCGTTTAAGCAGGTACTCGTTGAAACAGGCGCAGGTAAACTCCTCGCGGAAATGACGCTATCTATTGGTTTAACACCGCTTATTGCTGGATTTGTCCTGGCTTTGCTAGTGCGGGTAGCGCAAGGTTCAGCAACTGTGGCTATGATAACTGCCGCAGGATTAACAGCGCCGCTATTAGAACTTGCATCGTTGAATGATGCGCAAACAAGCCTTGTGGTGATTGCTATAGCGTCAGGCGCTACTGCTTGTTCGCATGTCAACGATTCCGGTTTTTGGCTGGTTAGCCGCTATTTTAATTTGACCGAAATACAAACCTTAAGAACCTGGACTGTATCGGCTACATTGATTGGCTTAACTGGCTTAGTCGTCTCTGCGACTCTTATGTTGATTGTCTGATAGTAAAGCCAAATCGATTAAATCAAAATACGAAAAACTAGTATTGATGTTAAAATAATTGGCCAATAACCCTATGTTTTATATGAATATGCTTACTGTCGTGCAGGTAGCTTAGAAACCTAGTCACAAACCATAAGCGCTCGGTATTCATCGTAAGCAAATTGATCGGTCATGCCACTGATGTAATCCTGTAGTAAGCGACAGCGATAATAATATTCTTGTTCGTCGCTAAATGTTGTCTTTATTGAATATTGATAGGCTCTGACATGTTTGCTTGGCAGCTTTTTGAATAGTCTTTTTTCAAATAATGGGGCTGTTTTACTCTGTTCACAAACGCTATTGAATGCTTCGCGAGGCAATTGTAGGAGTGGTTTGTAGCAATCAAGCAGGCCATTAATAATTCTATAGCCTTGTAGTTCTCTTGATTCGACTTCTTTATTGCAAAAAGCATACTTTACCGCGACTTCTTTGAAGGCTTTTGATAAGGCGTGTTCATGGCTCTTGTCTTCGAGTAATGCTTGATCAAACGAGCCTTCATAAATGCTGGCGATATTGTCGATAAAACGATTGACGGCGTGCTCAACCAGTGGATGAACAAATTTTATTCTTAATACGATAAAATATTGACTGTCTCTCGATATGTCTTCTGCATTGGCTGCTTTTTGAGCGGCGTCGGTAATTGTTTTCATATCGATTTTGCTGGGTTTTAAATCGAACTTGTGGAGCAGTTTTGAGAATTCTTCACAAAGCGCTTGTCCCAACTGCTTTGTATCTAAGATTTCTTTTTCAACGGCATCTTCTAGGTCAGCCAGACAATAGGAAATATCGTCAGCGGCTTCCATGATATATGTAACAGGGTGGCGATGATGAGGTTTAATATCCAGCTCGTTGCAGAGCATATTGATGTAGCTTTCTTCGCTTTTGTAATAACCGACTTTCTTCTTTAAGTATTTGAACTCGTCAGTGTCTGACGGCTTTCCTTCAACGCCACAGCGGGTGTATTTCATTACGCCCGCGACTTGTGTGTAGGTTAGGTTTAAACGTAAAAGGGAATGAATAAGGCGTATGGCTTGAGCGTTGCCTTCAAAGTGGCAAATATCTGTTTTTAAATCAGGCGCGAGCTTTACTGAAGGTTCTTGAGGTGAAAAAGCATTTTCGACATGACGTTCAAACCAGTCGTTGATGGCTTGTTCGCCAAAATGTCCGAAGGGTGGGTTTCCTATGTCGTGCATGAGGCAGGACATTTCCACGACACTCTCGAAATGCCGTTCTAAGCCGTTAAGCCCAAATTGTTCAAGCTGGCCTAGTTTATCGAGTTTATTAAAGATAGTTTGAACAATAAATCGGCCTACTTGTTGTACTTCGAGCGAATGCGTAAGACGACTGCGAACGGCTGCGTTGCGTTCAAGTGGGAAAACTTGTGTTTTTTGTTGTAGGCGACGAACGGCGGCTGAATTAATGATTCGCCCGCGATCGCTTTCATAATCATAAAGTAGCGATTTTATGCTGTTACGTTGCTTTGTATTAGCTTCTCTAGTGCTCGTAAACTTTTTACGAAAATCTATCAGCATGCCTATTTTTGTTCCTTGTTTGTGTGGTGAAAATACTATAACACGCGTTTATGAGAGGGAGAATTTAATGCTCGATGCTTGTTCGCCGCTTAAGGCCGCTCATATGTCGGAGAATATGTGTTTTTGTAGGAACTGCTTTAGCTGCGAATAGTGTTGTATGTTAGGGGGGGTGCTGCTTTTTCGCGGTTGAAATCGCTCCTACAGCCTATACCCCTCCATGTAGGAGCTGCTTTAGCTGCGAATAGTGCCGTATGTTAGGGGGGGCTACTGCTTTTCGCGGTTGAAACCGCTCCTACAATATGTACCCTGGTAGGTGGGCGCGTTCAGGCGCGAATGTGCTTTTAGTTGGCTGTGGCTATGACCAGTTTTTTCTTGAGGTTTTCATCGTCGAGTCTGCCGTAGTACATGACGAGGTCTGATTTTTGATCGGCGTTGATGTCTTTATTCGTCACTGTTGCTGCGTTCTTAGGTAAGTTTAACTCGTAAGATTTTGCTCTTCTGGCGAAGCTTCTTTGCTTTTCTTTATCTGCCAACCTAACTTTTATTTTGTCTTCACCGTCAGATAAAAGCAGGTCTTTGAAATTGTCTCCATCTACATCGTTTAACGTGAACATAGGATTGCCTGTTTGCCCAGATGATAAGCTAAATCTAATTTCAACGTCGTCTCTGACGAGTGGTTCCGCGATGAATTTATCTTGATTGTCCATGCCAAATACGAGGATGTCTTGTTTTACCTTACGTGAAAAAAGCGCGCTAACGATGTCTGATATTGAGATATCAAAAGACGACAAGAGCACTTCTTTCTTTTTGTCGCCGTTTAAGTCAATTAAGGTCGGGTCTAGGAGCCTTTCATCGATGGCGATGCGGGTATTAGGTGTGTCAGAAAAGGCTAGAGTGCCATTGAGCAATTGACCATAATAAAACTCGAAATCATTAACTTGTTTTAGGACGCCAGACCCTTTTGAATGTTGCACCAATAAATCGGCAATACCGTCGCCATTAATGTCATCTATTTTTTCTAAAACTTTATGTACAATGTTGCTTTGGTCTTTCTGCGAGCCGTCTGCTTCGCGTATTTCCCACCAATAGTTGGGGTTTATGTCCGTACTTATTTTCACTATTTGTGGCTGCCCATCGAATATGCCATTGGCTTGTTGCAGGTAAACATGCAACTCGCCTAAATGTGGTGTGACAATGTCTATCTTGTCGTCTTTGTTCATGTCGAAGAACTTTAAGCGTGGTGGTGTAAACTCTATACTTTCACTGAAAACGTCCATACGCCCTGAGCTACTGATTGACTGTTGGTGCCTGGTTTCGCAGTCGCATGACAACCATAAATTTGTGCGTTCGAAATGGGGCAATATAAAGTCGTCGACTTGATCACCATTTAAATCTCGGACGAAGGATTTTTTCCTAAAGAACGACGATTTATCCGTAATGTAAATCGAAGATACTGCTTGCTCGTCAAAAAGCGGATACTGCTGTTGATTGTGTGGCTTAACGTACCTTTTAATGTGTGATTTGGTGAGAAAGTATAGATCTTGTCTACCATTTTCTTGTTCAACGCCGACGTCGTAGGCAATGATGTTATTGGGGAGTTGGGTACGCGTTAGCACTTTATGTTTATTATCTTCGGTTGCTCCTAAAACCACCATCCAAAGGTTTTTTTCTTCATCGGCACCGAAAACCAATAATTCCTTACCTTCATCTTCGTATAGGTTGACAACTTCAACTGGTCTTGTGACATAAAGACCAATATCCACCGTTTGTATTGAATAGAGAGCATCCTCTCTAGCAAACAACGGTGCTGATAGTAAAGCAAGTACAAAACACAGTAGGAAGGCACGAAAAATCATGATGAAAACTATTCCTTTAATTACAACGGTTGATGACAATGTGTCGTTCTATCAGATAGGTAAAGTTCCGCATAGTTCAAATTTAATTTATGGACTTTTAAAATGTAATAAGTTGTTTTGATAACGCTATTCAGCGGATACGAAATACTGATGGTAAATACGTTCGACGAGCGCTTTGTCCTTGTCATTGGTGTGGATCATCTTAAGAACATCGAGATAGCTGGGTTTGATGCGCAACTCTTGAATGAGGTTGTTAACGCGTTCAATGACTTTTCTACCCCATTGGGTTTTAGGGCAGCTGACATAGTTAAAGTAATAGTCTGCTGACTCCTCTATATTCACCATAACGATATCATCTGTGTGGATGCCGATAACTTCCTCAATGCGGTTCACAAAGTATGGATATTCTATCGTGTAATCTATGCGGCTCTTTTCAAGCATGGACAAGCTTTGAGTAGGCCGAGTTGCTATGGGTGTTAGGTTAGACGGTTTGTCAGGCGAGTTGATGATCGTGTCTAACGTGCCATATGAACGCTCTTGCTCAATAACCCCCTTTAAGTCATGGTCTTGGCTTAGATCTCGTAAAGATAGGGTTTCGGGCTTACCTTTGGCTATCCATGTTTTTTTGGTCATCATGATGCGGTGAGGTAAATCGATGTGCCAGGGAAGAGAAAAATGCATGTATTTTTCTCTTTCTGGTGTTTTGAACAAGAAAGAACTACAAACGTTTCTTTCTTCTTTTAACTCAGTGATAAATCGAGCCCAGTTCATTGCAACATAGTCAGCTTGATAGTATTCGGAGAGCCCGTTAGAGAGGAGTTTTTGCTGAATACCACCTTGCCCGCCTAATTTGTCTACACCATCAAAAGTGACGCGAGGTGGTTGATGGCCGACTCCCCAGGTTATTTTGTCTTTCGCATAAGCGTTACTTATTATCGATGCCAGTAAAAAAATAGGTAAAAGTCTTAACATCGCCATTCACTCGTCTATGTATGGGAAGAAGAATGCTAATTCGCCCTGAAGCTTATAAGTACTTCCTTGCGAGTGAGCTTACAAAAAGTAAGGTTACTGCAAATGTTGCATGTTGGGAAGTTTTTTATGCTAACTTGTGTGATGAAAGCAGCGCTTCCTAATGCCTCAATAACTTATTTGTACTGAGACATTAAGGTGAGAAAGTGCTGCTAAGTGCTCTTAGATTTTGATGTGAATACGTATGCAGGTAGCTGCTTTGCACGTCACTCCCCTTTACACTTGACTCATATCTAACGCTACATTAGAACATCATGAAAACACCTCTTGCACCGTTAATTGCCCTCTTTCTTTTTTTTGTTATATCACCAATTACGACTGCTAAAACAGTGACTGTCAGTTCCCCTGATAACCAGATTCACGTGACTATTAATGACGAAGGGCATCCAAGTTATCAAGTGACATTCGATAACGGTGTTGTTATTGCGCCGTCTAAATTAGGGATGTTGTTTAAAGGAGCTCATGGTTTTAGTGATGGATTTAGCATTGCGTCTGTAGAGCGTAGTAAAAGCAAAACGACATGGCAGTTGCCTTGGGGAGAGCGTAAAGATGTGCTTGATCACCACAATGAGTTGTTAGTGACTTTTACTGCGAATAGAGAAGATGCCAACCAATATAGCGTAAGGTTTCGTGTGTTTGATGATGGTATTGGTTTTCGTTATGAAGTGCCTGAACAGAAAGGTTTAAAAAGTGTAGAGATCACCGATGAATTGACAGAATTTGCTGTTGCTGATGCGAAAAACAGCACGGCTTGGTGGATACCTGCTAGAGGCTGGAATCGATATGAGTATGTTTACAATACATCAAACATTGAAAGTATAGACAGAGCGCACACGCCATTTACCTTCAAACTTCCGTCAGGTACGCACGTGAGTATTCATGAAGCAGCTTTGGTTGATTATGCGGGGATGAC
>CAZVDU010000081.1:0-18365 GCA_964625615.1 uncultured Pseudoalteromonadaceae bacterium
GACCAGTATGAAAGTTTGATGCAGCTGACGCAAGAAACAACAAAGGCCCTGCCAAGTCTTCGGGTTCACCTAAACGCCCCATTGGAATGCGTGACAACATACCTTCTCGAACCGACTTCCCAGGATCTTCGTCGGAGAACATCCAAGCCGTTAGGTTAGAACGAAAAACAGTTGGCGCAATAGCATTCACAGAGATATTGTAAGGGCCCCACTCACACCCTAACGCTCGGGTAATACCGTCCACGGCTGACTTAGAAGCACAATAGGCCGAATAGCCGCCTGCATGGCCCAACTTACCTCTCGCAGATGAGACGAGAACCACTTTTCCGCCCTGGCCTTGTTTGATGAGCTGTTCACCAGCGGCTTTACACATCATCCATGAACCTTTTACGTTGGCATCCATTACATTTTGCCAACGCTCAGCATCCATTTTTTCTATTGGATCGACGTCATTCATGCCGGAGGCGACAACCAGGATATCCAGCCCACCGAACTGCTCTACTGTTGCATCAACAATAGCCTGGCAGTTTTCCGTTGTATCAGGTCGTAAATTGACGTTGCACACTTCAGCATCCTTCAACTCATCGGCCAACTTATCTAGAGCACTCTTGTTGCCACCAGCAATAGCGACCCGACAACCTGCATTAGCCAGAACAGTAGCTGCAACTTGCCCAAAGGCCCCTGTCGCGCCTGTGATGAGAGCCCGTTTACCTGCAACATTAAATAACTCAGCAGGTGTTTTCATAAAGTCAGTCATTCGTTTGCTCCTTAGGGTCTGTTAATTCTGCATAGGGCATCATCACCAACATGCTAACGGTTTGGTTAGTGCGATTTTCTATACTCCTCAATTCACCAGCAGCAATATGACAACTATCTAGCGCACCCAGTACGAATTCGTTACCGTCTTTAATCACGGTGATTTCGCCATTAAGTACGGTATAAACCTTTTCAACGGCTGAGCTATCTTCAGCAGCTCCGCCACCGGGTAGGAATTGCGATAAACCGACCCAAAAGTTATCCGTCTGTGTCGCTTCTGCGCCTTGTAGCCTTAATCCGACCATGCCGTAATGCAAGGGTGCGGAATAGGGTTTAGCGTCGTTAAATCGTGTGATTTGCATATTTCACCTTACTTTGGGATTAAAATTTAACGTTGTCACGCCCTTTCAAACCCAGCATTTCTCTGGCTTCTTCAGGGGTGGCTATCGACAGTGAGAATTCAGACAAAATGCGGCTAATTTTTTCAACCTGTTGTGCATTGCTTGTCGCCAGTTCGCCTTTATTAATGAATAGGCTATCTTCAAGCCCTACACGTACATGCCCACCTTCTAGCGCTCCGTGCGTCGAGAACGGCATTTGATTCTTGCCTGCCGCCAATATTGACCATTGATAATCATCACCGAATAACCGATCTGCAGTGCGCCGCATAAACAGTAAGTTATCGATGTCTGCACCAATACCACCCAGAATGCCAAATATGGTTTGAATAAAAAAAGGTGGTTTGATCAAACCTTTATCCACAAAGAAGGCAAGGTTATACAAATGGCCGACGTCATAGCATTCATGTTCGAACTTAGTCCCATGAGCCCCCATAATGGACATGATCTTTTCAATATCGCGAAAGGTATTCCGAAAGATAAAGTCATCACTCTCCCTGACGTAGGCTTCTTCCCACTCATATTTCCATGATGAATAACGGTCGGCCAAAGGGTGTAGTGCAAAGTTTAAACTGCCCATATTCAAAGAGCACATCTCCGGCTGTGTTTCCATCGCCGCGGACAAACGCTCTTCCACTGTCATCGTGGGGCTACCGCCAGTTGTCAGGTTAATAACTGCGTCGGTGCGCTCATGTATGACTGGCAAAAACTGCTTAAACACCTTAGGGTCACCTGTTGGTTTACCATTTGCGGGATCACGCGCATGCAGGTGAATAATCGATGCACCGGCATTGGCCGCATCAAGTGCCTCTTGTGCGATTTGTTCGGGGGTAATGGGTAACGCATCAGACATAGTGGGTGTATGCATAGCACCTGTTACGGCACAGGTGATAATCACTTTACGTTGTTTTTTCATGGTCTAATCTCTTAAATTCTGAGTCATAGCAGTGAGATGTTTTGCTAACCGTTGGCGAACGGCAGCAGCACTTTCGTCTGTCCAAGTCCGCAACCCTTTGTGGCTTTTCATACCAAGTTCTTCTCTCTCGACCTTTTCTTGTAAAATATCCGAGGGCAAAACATCTCGGTTTAGGCTGCGAAGGATGACGTTATGAATATCTAAGGTAAGGTCCAAGCCCACAAGGTCAGCGTTTTCAAGTGGTCCAAGTACAGGCAATCGCATGCCAAAACTGTTTTTGACGACGGAGTCGAGCGTTTCAGCACTACACACGCCCTCATTAACCAAAGCGATAGCTTCTCGCCAAAGTGCATGTTGTAAGCGATTACCGACAAAACCCGGTACGTCTTTCTCAATATAAGCCGGCTTTTTATCCACATAATGGAGCAAAGCCATCATTTGATTAATGGTCCCTAGAGACGTTTGGTTACTACGCACCACTTCAACCAGGGGTACAAGGTAAGGCGGGTTCCACCAGTGTGTGCCAACAATGCGGCCAGCGAAATTGAACCCGTCAGCTATATCACCGATAGGGATAACCGATGTATTACTCGCTAGAATGCAATCTTTCCTAACCAGTTTAAGCAACGAAGAAAAGATACCCCTCTTAATCTCGATTTTTTCGGGTGCCGCTTCAATAACAAAGTCAGCATCCTTCACAGCTTGATGCATATCACTTTCAATAAACACCTTGTCAGCAATTGCCTCTTCGAGACCAACACTTGCCAGATTATTCCTTATTCGTGCTTTCGCATGAGCTCGCGACTCTTCAACAGGATCATACAAACGCACTTCAATGCCTTTTACAGCAAACACTTGCGCAATACCGCACCCCATCAAACCGGCACCAACAATACTCACGCGCGATGATTCAAACATGCATCCCCCTTACCACCTTAATTAGTTACTTGATGGTTGTGCAGAGCCGGCTTCTATACGGTAGCCACCTGTCGGATCGAGCATAGCCACTAGCCTGACAATACAGCCGTCACCGCCAACCCAGCGCCACGGGAATGCAGCTATGGTGCATCGTTTTCCGGTTACTTTATCGAGTTCACCACCGACATTTTCGATACCACAAATACCGTTACCCAAGAGCGCCCTGTGACATGGTTCCCAATGTGGAAAGTCATCTTTAATACTTCGCCCGCCAGAAAACGCTTTGTATTCTTCCTCAAGCTTTGGAATCAGTGGACCAGGTCCATGTGGACCAATAGCTGTACCCAATGGGTGATCCAATGCTTGAACATCTATCCCAACCATTTTGACTTTCTTCGCGGCAAGCCATTCACCAGCACACTTATAAAGCCCAGGGCCATAGTGATAATATTCAGAAGAATCAGCGTAAGTGTGATGCCAGCCCGTATTGATAATGACGATGTCACCTTCTTCGATCGCTGGCGTGACATTTTCCAAATCTTCAGCCGTAACAACTTCCCATTTCTTTTTAGGAATACTGACAATGACTCCCTTGCCGAAAAAGCGAGGCAAAGGCATTTGGTCCATAAAAGGCGTTCCCTCAATGACGTGATTAGGCGCATCAATGTGCGTGCCGGAGTGCATCACTGTTGTTATACGCTGAGTTAGAACGCCTGAACGCGCATGATTATGTAGTCGCTCAATTTTTACGTCTTCGAAATAAGGCCAGCATGGTTGACCTAACCCCCAAGGATGGCTCAAATCATAAAACTCTAACCCAGTGCTATTAACTGCATTCTCTGCACTGACAATGGCATCGACTTCTGGCTTAGGAACACGCTCAATACGTTTAATGTCTTCAATCTTCTTCATTTTAAGTTCTGCCTTTTGCCCTTAAAAATAATGATACACCTGTATCGTTATTAAAAAATACACGTTAAAACAAAGTAATGTCAAGCTAACAAGCAAAATAAAAAATAACAGTAAATTTACAAATAAGAGCAAATAAAGCAACGAAAATAGAAATCAAGCTATTGTTTAATATGACATAAATTACTTATCTTCTGTACTAGCACCACAATGTTAATTTTTTGTTGACATCAAAAACAACAGGGCGTAGGTTAAAAACGATACAGTTGTACTAAATAATTAATTTAGGAGGTCTGAAAATGGAAAAGCCATATAAGAAGTCACACTTAGTGACGCTGATATCACTCATTCTTGCGGGTACGTCTCAGGGTATATACGCACAAGAAGAAGAAACAACAGAGCAAGAAACTAACAATGCCAAGTTGGAAGTGATCCAAGTCACCACTCAGAAGAGAACGCAATCACTTCAAGAAGTCCCTATAACAGTCAATGCATTGAATGGAGAAACCCTTGATAAATTTGGCGTTGATAACTTATTTGAGATAGCTGACCTAACACCTGGACTCGTATTTTCACGAGCACCCGATGATGGGTTAGCACTCACACTTCGTGGTTTGGGAACGCCAGCGCGAACACAGTCTTTCGATCAGTCTGTCGCACTATTTCTCGATGGTATGTTTGTCGGTAAAGGCCGCATGTATTCTGCATCGTTTTTTGATGTTGAACGGGTTGAAGTCATTAAAGGCACACAAAGCACATTGCTTGGCAAAAATACCAGTTTAGGTGCTATCAGCTTAGCAACGAAAAAACCCGGCGATACGCTCGCAGGCTATGCACAAGGTGCCGCTGAATTCGAAAATGGCGGTTATAGCTTTGATGGCGCTATTGATGTACCGATAAGCCAAGATTTTGCGGTGAGATTTGCTACTAGAGTATCCGAACAAGAAGGATCGGTGAGGAACTTAGCAACCGAGCGTGATGTGCCAGATGACAGCAACTTTGGTTTTAGGGCAACAGCCGTTTATACGCCAAGCAACACTTTGACCCTGACAGCTGCTTACCAACATTCGGATAGTGAGCGCATTGGTAACGGCTTTCAGTTCGTCGATAACGGTAATTTTATTCCTGATGATGTCATCGCACTTATCGGTGAAGTAGACTTCGATGATACAAAGACTGCTCTATGTGAAGAGTGTCCTAATGGTGAAAGCTTCCACGACACGGAAGTCGATTCTTTTACAGTCACACTAGAAAAAGACTTCGACAACTTTTCGCTAACATCTATTACCTCATACGCTACCTATGAAATAGACTTCTTTGATGACTTTGATTTTGGTTTAGCACTCGATGAACTAACCTTCATCACAACGGGTGAAGCTGAATTCTCCAGCACTTTTTTTGAACGTGTAGAGGATTACGATCAGCAATCTCAAGAGTTTCGTATTACGTCAACAACCGATACCAAGATTGACTATATCGCAGGCTTGTTTTACTTCCAGAGCGACTGGGATAGTTCTGAGATACAAAACTTCCGAACACCTAACTTTCCACCGCCCGATCCTGGACAGCTGTTTAACGGTACATTCACCAATAATTTTATTCAAGAGACCAGTACTATCTCAGTCTATGGTCAGTCGACTTATCACCTATCCGATAAGTTTAGAGCAACATTAGGGCTGCGCTATACCTCCGAAGACAAAGACGTTGTCTTTGACCGTATTCAAGGCGAACCTGCAACTTTATTTAACACCGTCATTAATCCACCTTTCGAGTCTGATTTGACGTTCGACGACCAGTTTCTCAATGGTAATTTCAATGTGCAATATGACTTAAGCAGAGCTGCACGCTTCTACGCATCTTATGGTCTAGGCACTAAAACAGGTGGCTTTGCTGAGTCTGCTGAGGTCAGCAGTGCTGATCCATCATTGAACGTTAACGAGGGTGGTGCAGCCGTTGAGTCAGAAGAGGCACAAACTTATGAGCTAGGCTCAAAGCTCACGTTGCTAGATGGCAGCATGAACCTAAATTTAGCCGTATTCAAAACAGACATTTCGGACTTTCAGGAAACTTCATTTCAGGTCACGGGCAATAGCGCCGCTTTTCTAACGCGTAATATCGACGTTGAGTCAGAAGGCTTCGAAATAGACGGGAAATGGCAAGCAACGTCTTCTCTGCAACTAAACGGAGGCGTCACTTATGCAGACAGTGTGAATGCAGAAGACGGAAGTCAACTAGCCCAAGCACCTAAGGTAACCGGCGTACTCGGTTTTATACATGATTATGATCTAGGTAGCTCAGGCATGACGCTCAGTAGTCGCGGATTTGTTCGTTATCGTGATGACATGGTTAGTCAAATCAACGAAACTTTTCCTTCAGACAGCTTAACGACGGTGAACTTAAACATAGGCGTGCGTAACAGCACCGATGTGTGGGGATTAGAGCTGATTGTCACTAACTTGTTCAATGAACGATCTGCTGATTTTAGTGGTCCACCGGCAGCACCAATAGGCGCTTTATTTGGTGCACCTCCCGGCGATCAAGGGATCACTGCCGAGTCTTTGAATGAACAACGTACAGTAAAATTACAATTTAGATACGACTTTTTTTAACGCAAGTGACGCTGTTCTCCCGCAGCAACTGAGGTGTACTTGGCAAATCTGAAGCCAAGCGCACCTCAACCCCAAGGTCACTTTACTGCAAATATTTTTTTAGAAATGCGTCCATCGCTTTAAAGGTTGCGTGTCTATTCTTTTGCAAAGACAAATAATGATCACCATCTTCAAGCTCGATATAATCCACATCCTTATTGAGTTTTCGTAGCTTCTTCACCATCATCCGGCTTTGCTTCACATCAACCACCCGGTCCTTCTCTCCATGCAGAAACAACATGGGTATAGTGACCTTTTCAGCCTGGTAGTATGGCGAACGCGCTTTGAGATCACGGCTCTTATCACCAATTTGATTCTTAACAAATGTATTATTCGTGTAATGTCGACTTTCAGACACCAGCTCTTTAAGGCTCGCCACACCGGCAAAGCTTATTGCACATTTAAACAAATCTGGTGTTTTAACGGCCGCCATAGCCGCCGCATACCCACCATAACTTGCCCCAACAATACAGATACGTTCAGCGTCAGCAACACCTTGGTCAATTAACCAGTTTGCTGCATCCGTTAGGTCATCCTGCATCGTTAAGCCCCACCCTTTCATTTGCGACTGAGCAAATGCATACCCATAGCCTGTAGACCCTCTAAAGTTTGGACGAAATACTGCATAACCTCGATTGGTAAAAAAGGATGTCCAATAATCAAAGCCTGAGTTCTCTCGGGCGCCTGGCCCTCCATGTGGATGCAAAATAGTGGGGATCTTCTGCCCTTCAAGTTCCTTAGGGATGGTTAGGTATCCTTCAATTTCATACCCATCGCGCGCTTTGTATTTCACGAGCTTATGCGCTGTAAGAACGTCAGGATTCAACTCTGGATATTCCTCAAACAGTAAATCAAGTGTCTTTTCTTTACGATTGCCTAAAAAGTAGGTGCCCGGCGTATAACCATTTTCTGTATATAAAATGTAAACATTCTCGTCGGCACTAAAGTCGACTAAATAATTATGTGTGTCAGGGAGTACTTTGTTGATGCTTTGTTGAAAGTTTTCGAATGATTTATCCCAATAAATTCGTCCATTCGGGCTCTTCCTATGACGAATACCGATCACATCACCGCTTTTTCTGGAATAAAGCAAACTGCCATCAACATCGTAGTTTTCATCCGCATAAACAAGTGTCTTTTCTTTGGTAGTCAAGTTCAGCTTGAACAATGCCAACTTGTCATTTCTGTACTCTCGGTAGTAGAGAATGTTAGGGTCTAAACCAAAACCTAAAGGTGTAATGGCAGGCTCTTCTAATGCATTGTACTCAAAAATCTTTTCCCATTTTTTACCTTCGCCTGTACGCGCTCGGATTGACGATTCGCCCGTTTCAAAATCTAAGGTTTTCCCTACCCGCAAATTTCCCTGTCGGTCGACCAACCAACTACGAATGCCTAATTTGCCTCTTTCAATACGCTTTTTACGCGTTGTATTAACATTCACTTTATATACGGACGGTTGATTAGGCTTATCGAAATCGAGCCCTACCAATATGTGCTCAGGATCATCTGGGAGGTATGACAACACGTTATCTTGGAACTGAGAATAGTTCCGAGCGCTTCCTAGAGGTTGGACGAGTAGTCGTTGGTTTATCGAATCACCATCAACATCTATAGCCATTAACCGTGTTTCAGTTGTATCGATACCGTAGCGAGAACCTGCAAACCAAATACTAACGATAAGTGTTTTTTCATTCGCCCAGTTAAACCAGTTTATTTTAACTTCTTCGTTATCTGATTTGACGAGGTATTTCTTCTCTCTCGATAACAAATCGAGATAGGTAAGAAGCGCAACTTCAGGCTCTTGAATGTTGCTAATGTAAGCTATTTGGTTACCAGAGGGTGATAGCTTAGGGTTGGTATAGCTAGGGAGCTGACTAAAGCTTGTAATGGGCAGTTCTTTTGCTGTAACTAAGAAACTACAATACATGCATATAAAGACAATAATGGGTGAAAGCCTTTTCAAAATAAAACTCCTATGGCCACAATGTGCCTCAATTAAATAGCCTTACTTAGGGCCTTTTGGCATTTATTTTACAAGATTAATCAACTCGAAAATACCAAAAAATAAGGGCTGATGTACAAGGTAAATAATAAGACTGTGCTGCCCCGGCTTTACTAACCATGACTGACTAGACAATGAAACCAGCGGATCCTTGTGCAGCCATGTCTGGTGCCCTAAAAAAACGCCGATAAAAACGACACCCAACCAAGGAGACAGACCAACATAGTCGTTGGTATAACTCGGTAACCATTCACTGACATATCCAAAGGGCCAAAACGATTTAAATACCCCTAGATTGTAGAGCGTTACTATACCAACCCCTATCACTAAGGATACCTTCGGATAGCCAATAAAACCGATCACAAGAATACTCGCCACAGCAATAAAATGCAGAATACCAAAGAAAATCCAATTCGCAGGAACAGTTACAAGCGAAACGACAGTAATGGCAATAGACGCACCAACGAGTTGAAATAGCCTACGTCGAAAAGCTTTCCATCGAATGCCTTTTGCATGCGCTAACACGAGTGAAGCACCAAAGGTTGCTAAAAAGAGCGTCACAATAACAAAACGAAATTGCTTCCACCCTGGCCCATCAGGTGTATCCCAATCAACCCAGCCAAAGTATTTGAGATCATAGAGGAAATGAAAGATAACCATCAATACAATGGCAAATGTGCGGACAATATCAATCGTCACAAGTCTTGAGTTGAAGGTTTTTATCATAGCCTCAAACGCCATTATTACGCAAAAAACAATAGGATATTAGTATAAAGATAATCTGCCATATAGAAATGCCTGCAACCACAGAAACTCATTGAAATTAGAAACGAATATCAAAAAAACGAGTATTAACAATAAGATAAAAATCAACTTATTAGATCTTATATGAAAATAGCAAAAATCAATCGGTTAAGCCTATTACATCAATCTATTTTTTTTATCGGAAGATAAAATATCATTTATAGCTCACAAAATATCACGAAGTATTCACGCAACTGTAAAGATTTAAAGCCGACAAAGCTCACTTTTTAGACAGTTTTATTAACTGAAGCTGAATGGAAAATGAACGGAAAAATTTACGTCAAACAATAACTTAAAAAATAGAAACAATTTCTTACCAATTTTATTTTTATTTTCAGACCCACAAAAAACCCTCAAAAAAAAAAGGTAAATAAAAATAAAAACAATTTATAAAACAAATATTCTTATAAGAGACATGTTTTCCGGTTATTTATTTAAATATTTAATATGTTAGCCTCCGATTCGTCATGCATGACAGCTACATTAATTTATTTATTAAAAAAAGAGGTTTTAAATGACAAACTTTAAATACAAGCCTTGTTTAGCCGCTGTATTCATGGCTCTATCAACAGCCAGTCTATATTCAAGCGCACAGGAAACGGTAACGCCGGTACTCACAGATATCGGTCAGGAGTTAACTGAAAATTCTCTGTCGACAAACCAATCACAGGGCTATATTGGCCAAGTAAGTGAAAGCGTCATATTGTCAGGTAATCTTGCAAATCTTAACGCAAGTATTAATTACGAAGATAATTACGCCGACGGTGATACTTTGCTCGCTCGAGTCCAGTTTTGGCACGACGTTGCTTTAGACACTGTTGCACTCGATCACACACCTGCGGAAGGGCAAGGACCAAGCCAAGGCGGACCAACAAGAACAAGCCGAGCTATGGCAATGGTGCAAATCGCTGTTTTTGAATCACTAAATGCGTTTGAGAACAGATACAATTATTTCACGTGGGCAACGTCGGTTCCCAACGGGGCATCTCAAGATGCAGCAGTAGCAACAGCTGCACATAGAATGCTGAGACGTCTTTATCCCAATCAAAAAGCGCGCCTAAACGCGATATTCGATGAAGAAAAAGACAGAATTTTAAGTAAGGTTTCTAACCAAAGCTTTAGAGATGGACGAGATATCGGCAAGTTTTACTTCCAGGACGTATTGGAAGAGAGACGTGGTGACCGTTCAGGGCACAATGAGCGAGATTTTGGTGAAGGTGGACGCGTTGCAGATGGCAATAAAACATTCTTCGGTACACGCGTAAATGGCGGAACAAGTTTGATAGGGGAATGGGAACCCGATCCTAATACACCTTCAGAGTCGGGCGACTTTAACCTGGCACTGGGCGCACGTTGGGGTAACGTGAAGCCATTCTTTTTAACAGGCGGCGACCAGTTTAGATCGGCTCCTCCACCTGCATTTGACTCAGACGCATACTCACTGTCATTTGCTGACGTAGCCGCTATTGGCGGCTCTCCAGAAAATGTAAACACCTTAAGTACAAGTACTGAGGAAACACGTTTTGTTGGTAACTACTGGGGTTATGATGGTGTTCCACTTATTGGTGTTCCACCTCGTATTTACAACCAAATAGTAGCGCAAATTGCCGGTGAAAGAATAAATGATGCACTTGATCTTTCTCGTATATTAGCACTTGCTAACGTTGGCATGGCAGACACTGCTATTGCGGTTTGGGACAGTAAGTATTTCTATAACTTCTGGCGCCCTGTTACGGGTATTAGGCGTGATGATCAAATTCCAAGTACTACAAATGACGTTGCTTGGGACCCAGTTGGTATGTCTGTTGTGAATACTAACGAAGCGGTTCGTTCATCACCACCTTTCCCAGCATATCCATCAGGCCATGCTGCTTTTGGTGCGACAATCTTTGAAGTATTACGAGAAGCTTTTGGTGACAATACAGCCTTTACATTTGTCTCTGATGAATATAACGGACAGGGCGTTGATCCTTTCTTCCCTAATATTCCTCGTCCATTTGTACCGGTTCGCTTTGAAACACTTACTGAAGCGCAACTCGAGAATGGTATCAGCCGTATATACAACGGCGTTCACTGGGATTTCGATAATACCGCTGGTCAAGAGTTAGGCTTTGGTGTCGCTCGTTTCCTACTCGACAGTACTGGTGCATTTAAACCTCAATAATATTGCGTTTAAAGCACTTTAAACACTGAGTTTGTATAAGGCACTTACTCGCAAAATTACTGCAAGAAAGTGCCTTTACATATAATGTATTATAACTAAGGACTACAGAATGAATCCTCTTAAACTCATTGTATATACATCAGCCATACTAGGCTTGTTAATGGTCAGTACATGCACTGCAGTAGCTGGTACAGAAAAAGAAAAACAGGAAAATAAACAACAATTTGTGGAGTTGTTGCCAAAAGACTTTAGGCCCGCATTCTCACGTGAGACTGTCATTAAACTGAACGCTATAGTTCGGAGGTCATATGATGTCATTAATGAATACGATGCCATTATCGGAGAAACATACAGTAATGTGATGAAGGCATCTAAAAATGATACAGGACAACAACACATCACCGATACAAAAAAACAACTGTCGGTAATACAAAATTTACAGAGCCGTTCAGATTCAGCGCTATCAGATATGATGTTAGCCGTTGATATGCTTAAGAAAAGTGGTGAAGACCATAATGAAGCCATCTTGGCAGGAATGGTAAATTTTGTAAAAGATGTTCAAAAAGAAATTGCAAAGAAAAATAATGAACTTAACACGTTGCTAGAAAACACCTAGCAACGTAAACTTTCAGGTATAGTTTCCAAAAAGCCAGTCAGTAAAACCACTGGCTTTTGGTTTATGCTTATCAATATTGGTAGTAATTAAACACACGTAGAGTTGGAATTTAGAAGTTAAAACGATAACCCACTGTGATGACATCTGAATCATCTATATCTTCATAAGAGAGTTCAACCGCATTGTTGTCGTTAAATTGCCATCCAAAACCTGCGCCTACGCCAAATTCAGTCTCGCTAATAGATGGCCCCGCTATATTTGATAGTCTCTGACCATCAACAACCAATGAGTCAAATGCGATTTCTATGTTCTGATTCGACACTACAGCGAATAGATAAACATTATCTGTTGCTAGATATTCTCCTCTAACAGCGATCCCTACATAGTCATCAAGCTTTAAATCGGCACTGTCAACATTAATAAGGCTGGTTGTTGAATCGTCGTTAACACCGAAGCCAACGCGCAGTTCAGGCAACAGCTTAAAACGCTCAGTCACGTCGAATCTATACCCGACTGTAGCACCAATAGTGCCTAAATCGAGCTCCGTATTTTGAAAGATATCGCTAGAAAAATTGCTATAGTTAATGCTACCCACCCAATCAGCATTGGCAAAAGTGGAACAAGTTATTAGTGCAAGTGCACCGATGATGTTGTTTTTCATAATCGTCCTCAAGTGAAAATATCCAATCAATGTAAACAACCAGAAAGCCGTCAAGATAAAAAGTGGATCTAATAGGGGGAATTCGAATCCGTTCTATAATGGAGTCCTTTTGTATCAGACAGTGCTACTGATTGTTCGACCTATTAGATAGTGAAGATAGTAAAAATGGAACTCGGATAGTGTAAGAAAACACCCGCAGATGTAACAAATTGAAAAGATTGTATTTATTTTAAACGAGTCACATAAATTAAGAGATATTGTGAGGGCGCCAGACAATAATACCGCCCAATAGCAGTATTATTGTCATGAGAATAGTTATTCTTCAGCTTCTAATTTATCCCGCGTTTTATTCTCAAAGTCAGATGCGTCATGACGCTCATGAAGTTGTTCGTGAAGCTCGCCCCATGTTCTGTTAACCATACGACCTTTTTGAACAGCTGGTCTTGCATCAATTTCTTTCGCCCAACGCATCACATGTTCGTAGGTATGTGCTTCAATAAATTCGGCCGCGTCATAGAGTCGACCTAAAACTAGAGATCCGTACCAAGGCCAAATCGCCATATCAGCAATCGTGTATTCATCCCCACTCACATATTTATTATTAGCGAGCTGCTTATCTAACACATCTAACTGACGTTTTATTTCCATCGTAAAACGATTGATTGGATACTCATATTTTTCTGGTGCATAAGCATAAAAGTGTCCAAACCCACCACCTAGATAGGGAGCGCTTCCCATTTGCCAGAACAACCATGACATGCATTCGGGCTTGTCTGCTGGATCAGAAGGTAGAAACTCACCAAACTTTTCCGCTAGATGTAACATGATCGCACCCGATTCAAAAATGCGGACAGGCTTATCGCCACTATTATCAACTAATGCAGGAATTTTTGAATTAGGATTAACGTCCACAAAACCACTACCAAACTGGTCCCCATCAAAGATACTAACGAGGTGACCATTATACTCAGCACCTTCAATACCTTTCTCTAATAGTTCTTCCAGCAACACTGTAATCTTCACACCATTAGGTGTTGCTTGAGAATAAAGCTGTAGTGGGTGCTTACCAACAGGTAGTTCTTTTTCAGAAATAGCACCTGATATAGGTCTGTTAATATTCGCAAATTTACCACCACTTTCAGAATCCCATGTCCATACCTTTGGTGGTTCATATACTTTATCTGTCATCAAAAATCTTCCTTCTGTTTTATAAGACCTAGGTTTGGAAAAAAGCCCAGGCCACTCATTAATCGTTATGTAGTTGTTTGTTAGGGCGCTTTAAACTCATAGGTTGCCGCCCCAAGTTGCTCTAAGAAAAGCTTCATCTCTGCCAGTCTTTCTTCTCCCAATAGCCTTGCAGAATTGCTAATCAGTGTTGGAGGTAATTGCTCACTAAATCCTTTTAACGTCTCGATCGCTTTACCTGTATTTGTAGCCCAAGCCCCTTTGCCATTAAGGCTTAAGATACGCGTGATGCCATTCACACCCATAAAATCCAACGTATCCGCATCATGAAAAAGCGTAGCCAACGGATAATCTTCCGTTTTCGAGTAAAACATATGACCTAAAACAAGATCTTGTACCTGCTTAATCTTAGCTTGATCGAACCCTAAATCTTTCAATACCCCTGGTACTAGCTGTGCAGCCCGTTGTGAATGATCTGTACCATTCGACCAAGGTTGGAATGTCGCCATATCATGCAGAAAAGCTGCTGCAAATAGCACATCTGTATCAACCTCTATATTTTCAGCCTTTGCTAGCTTTAACGTTAGTAAGTAATTACGTTCATAGTGGTTCATGCCCCAAGCAGGGTGCTGCATTGTACTTGCTACCATCTCATATAGAGATAGCTTCCAAGAATTGTCCAACGGTATACCTGTTAAAGTAGTGCCATTTGCCAAAGATTCAAATGCTTGTTGGCGATAAGATAGTTGACCAGGTTCTATCATTTCTAATGACACGTTCAAGGCACTAAGGTCAATTTCGTATAAATTCCCTCTGTTATTTTCAATTCGTGTGAAGTAAAGCTTCTTATTATCAGGGCTAATAATAGGTGTGAATTCATGATCAGCCGTATTCACTTTTTTCCCCAAATTTTCAGCAACTGTCCATTTATTGTTAACCAAGCGAGATATATATAAGTCACCTCGGCCATAACTATCCGCTCGATTTCTGATACTGAAGATGATTACCTTGCCATCACGAGAAACAACAGAATCGCCTATTGCGCCATTTTCTCCATAAACTTCAGCTGGGATCTTTTGCAGTTCACCAAACCCTGTCGGCATGACTTGCGTGTAATATAAAAAACGCGCGTTATTCCTCCGAGATGGGAAGAACAATCGACCATCATCTGTAAGAGAAGGGTATAGGTCATTTTCACTAGAACTTAGTTCAGGCAAATACTCTGGTTCACCCCACCCGTCACTGCCCCGGCTAACTCGCCATAAGTTATAGTTTTCGGTTGATTTACCACCGGCAGAAATAGGCCGTTTCGAGATGAAATAAATAGTCGAATAGTCTGCACTAAAGGCCGGGTCAGCGTCGGTGTAGTCCCCAGAGAATGGTAAGGCTTTAGCTGGCTGCCAAGTCCCTTTTTCATAGTCAGACTGCATCAACACACACTTTGAAAAGTCATCGCTGCAACGCGAGAAAATAACAGCATCACCTGCTTTGTTCAGGACCGTATTAATTTCAAAAGCTTCGGTGGAAACAATTCCAGGGGCAAATTCAGTAGCTGTCAGCGTCGGCAACTCGGTTTGATAAGGTGCAAGCTGAGCTATTGCAACATGACTAACAAGCCCCAAAACAGCACTTAAAGAGCATTTTTTCAAAAATTTCACTGACATTCTCCGGCGAACGATGTATTAAAACAGTTGTTTGATATTGGATTTTAGCGTTTAATTTTAACGTTAAGTAATACGATGATCTAACAGGAAAAGATAAACACCCCTGTGGACAAATACAAGAAACGAATAACGAGCAAGATGTTTCATTTTCCTTGTCTTTTCAATTCATCACTAAAACAACTATAAGAGGAAACTTATGCTCAAACTTGTTGGCTATTACGACTCCCCTTTTGTACGCAGAACGGCTGCTGTGCTTAATGTCCTCAACCTGGACTTTGAGAATATAGAATTGTCAGTATGGCAAGAGTCCGAAAAAGTGAGGTCTATCAGCCCATTATCTCGCGTCCCCATTCTGCAATTTGAGGATGGGCGTATTTTAAATGACTCCAACGTCATCATTGATCACATGGTACGCATTCACGGTCAACATACAGGGCTTTTGCCCACAGAAATGGGGGAGTACCACCGAGTTAGTAATCTTATTGGATTTGGTATGGGGTTGATGGAAAAATTAGCACAACTATACACTGAAACAAAAATCCGAGAGCCCGAACTTGTTAGCGAAAAACTTAAAGTTCGCTATGAACAACAAATAGGAGCGACTCTGGCCTTTTTAGAAAAAGAACTTAAGCCAGCAGATACTAATATACAGACCCCTTCCGTGCTGAACATTACACTGAGCGTTGCTCTACAGTTTATGCTGAATATTTTTGATGAACAATGGCATTTAGATAAATACCCTAAATTGAAAGTCATCACGGAAAAAATGGAAAATCACCCCGCGTTACTCAACACATACCCATGGTAAGCTTTTGATAAAAAAAGATTAATTAAGGAACACTTGTTCTTTAATAAACAAAAAGGATCCTTAAATTGGTAGAGGGGTATCACTTCAGCACACTTAATACAGATATGGATATCACTGCAATACACGCATTTATAAGCCAGACTTATTGGGCTAAAGGTATACCATTAAACACTTTAGAAATAGGCATTGAGAACTCTGTCTGTTGTGGTGTTTTCACTAATGACAACGCACAAGTCGGCTTTGCTCGTATGGTTACCGACAGAGCCACTTTCGGCTACCTTGCCGACGTCTATATTCTTGAAGAGCATAGACACAAAGGATTAAGCCGTTTGCTCCTCCAAACGTTATTGACTCACCCAGAATTACAGGGCTTAAGGCGGATCATGTTAGCGACGAGCGATGCATCTGGTCTTTATGAGAAGTTTGGATTCGAGAAACTGGTAAAGCCTGAGATTTTCATGGAACTATGGGATCAACATGTGTATGACAAAAAGCCTCGAGCCATTTAAGGTATACTGAGCCTACTCTCTCATCAACCTCAGAGGTTTATCGTGGGCCAACAATATTCATCTATTCCAGAAAAGTTTATCAGTTTTATTCAACAACAAAACCTGTTCTTTGTTGGCACAGCAACCGAAGATAGTCGCGTTAACATATCTCCTAAAGGGATGGACTCACTCAGAGTTATCAACGAAAACAGAGTCGTTTGGCTAAACGTTACAGGTAGCGGAAACGAGACTGCGGCACATGTACAGCAATCGCCTAGAATGACAATTATGTTTGTAGCCTTTGAAGGCGCTCCATTGATTTTGAGATTATATGGGCATGCCAAAGTCATCCACAAAAACGATACTCAGTGGAAAGAATTACAATCACTATTTGGTGACATGCCTGGCACAAGACAGTTCTTTGATCTTGATATTGACCTCGTACAATCTTCATGTGGTATGGCAGTTCCTTTTTTTGACTATAAAGAAGAAAGGGAACAACTCATAGATTGGACACGCAAGAAAGGAGAGAAAGGCATTGAAGATTATTGGCATAAAAAGAACCAAACTAGTATAGATGGTTTGCCGACTCACATTATAAAAGAGAATATATAGTCTTAATCAAAAATACTCTCTTACAACTATATGGTGATGTAACAAATACAAGTTTACACCGAGATTTTTACCTACTTGTATTTATCCAATAACTTTGATGATATTTTAAGACCAATCGAACAAAAGCGTATACAAGCGGTTCTTTATTAGAGGTTCACGGTTATGAGTAACGCCCCACAATGGGATCAACAAGCGGTTATTGATATCGTCCAACACCTTCAGCATAAAGAAGGGGCGCTTTTGCCCATATTGCATGCTGTTCAGAACTCACAAGGTTTCATTCCTAAAGCGTCCCTCGCCATCATTGCCAAAGCACTTAATCAAACTGTGGCGGAAATTCATGGTGTCATTAGTTTTTATGAAGACTTCAGAACGGAGCCTGTGGGCAAGCATGTGATCCAAATCTGTCGTGCTGAAGCTTGCCAGGCAAGAGGCGCAAGACAACTAGAGGCACATGCGAAGGCCTCGCTTAAAGTCGACTATCACAATACAACGATAGATAAAGAGTTCACCCTTTTACCCGTTTACTGCTTAGGTAACTGTGCCTGCGGGCCATCAATAAGGATTAATGATGACATTATCGCTGAAGTATCAACTGAAAAGTTTGATGCTATTACCAGTAAACTCACCACCTATATTGTTGAGTTAAGTTAATGTCTACTACTATTTATATTCCTAAAGACACAACGGCATTAGCTAAAGGGTCGAATAAAATAGCGCTGCTTATAGAAGCCGAGGCACAGCAAAGACAGATTGAGATCACTATCATCAGAAATGGCTCACGTGGATTATCTTGGCTTGAACCTCTCATAG
>CAZVDU010000082.1:0-18315 GCA_964625615.1 uncultured Pseudoalteromonadaceae bacterium
GGGAACATTTCAGCTAAAGTTTGATCTAACCTTTTACCGAAGAATTGTTCAGGAATTTCACCAACAAGTTGAATACGTTGTGACATTATCGATTTTTCCTGCTTTCTTGACGGCTTTTACGCATCATTGTATATATATGACCTTGTACTGTGTGTTAGAACCTGTATGGTAACAGGTTGATGATGTATTTAATTGTTAGCGCTGTAGTTTAACGTATTTTTTGATGTTGCAGAAATCAGATGTATTTTAGTAAATTTATGAAAAATAAGATCACCACTCCTTTTATCGCATTATTGCCTTTACTTTTATCAGCTTGCTCCTCTTCACCCGATGAAGATGTTGTTAATCCTAACCAAGGTATTCAGGTGCTGTACGACGACGCGAAAGCAACGTTGAAGCAAGGAAACTTCACCGTAGCTTCTCAGAAATTGGGTACTATTGATTCACGTTTCCCGTTTGGGCCGTTATCGCATCAGGTTCAGCTTGACCTTATATATTCTCACTACAAAAGCGGACAAACGGATCAAGCCTTAGCTTCAATTGATCGGTTTGTAAGGCTAAACCCTAATCATTCAGATGTTGACTACGCAATGTATATGCGCGGGCTAGTTAACATGGATACTGATAAGAATTTGTTTCAAGAGTTAGTAGGTATTGATCGGTCAGACAGAGATCCTTTTAAAGCTCGTGAAGCATTTGAAGATTTTCGTCGCCTCATGGAGAAGTACCCTGACAGCCAATATGCTGCTGATGCTGCGAGACGTATGTCTTTCATCAAAAATAGACTCGCTAAATATGAATTGGCAATTGCTCGTTATTATGTAAAACGAGGGGCCTATGTAGCAGCAGCTAATAGAGGGCAACATGTTGTTGAGCACTATAGTGATTCTCAGCACTTGCAAGAAGCGCTTGAAATTATGGTTCAGTGCTATGATAAATTAGATTTGTTTACTCTGAAGGAAAATGCTGAAAAAACATTGGCATTAAATTTCCCACAAAGTAGTTAGACATTGCGTCCAGATATAAAAATAAAAAAGGTGCTTTTTATAAGCACCTTTTTTATTTCTTTTACAAAGGTTTACTGATCTTTGATCAGAAGAATAAATGACTAAATGGGTTCAGCATACGCGCTACACCAGACGTAAAGTGCAACGGTTGATCCAATACACTAAACACTAAGCAGCCTTCGTCAGCATCTGCTTTGGGCGTATGTTTCTCAGAGTTCATTAGCATAATGTCACCTGTATCATACTTCCCTAAACCATCGGAAAACTCTCCGTCAATCACCAAAGTATACTCATTTCCTCTATGAGTATGCTCTGGAACCTGTCCACCTTTTTCCATATAAATAAAATGCGCTTTAAAATCGCCACCAACATCGACCTGCGTTTGCCACAACTTTCCAACAAGGTGAGACCAGCCTGATGTTCTATCACCAAAGCGTTGCAATGCACGAGGTAACTTAAAATGTCGGCCATCTAGTTCAAGCGTTTTATGACTTCGCATTATTGGCTTCTCTATAATCGCAGGCTTCTCTGTGATCTTTTCCAACATATCGCCAAAGTCAACATTTTCAATGTCACTGGACATTAGGGTTTTCTCAGACAACTCTGATTGCAACGTAAGCACTTTATGCCTGCAACTATCACACATATCTGTATGTGCCGAAACAATAAGTGAAACTGCTGGTGCTAACGTACCATTGGCAAACTGACTTAATTGTCCATGGCTAGGATGATGATTAATCATGACTTTGTATTAACTCCCTCAAACGGTCTAGCGCCAATCGTGTTCTTGATTTAACGGTTCCTAAAGGAATATCTAATTCGTCTGCAACCTCTTGCTGAGATTTCCCATCAATATAGATAGACTTAATAACCACTCTTTGCTTTTCAGGCAATTTATCAAACATAACTTCAATTTGACCAACCATCATTTGATGTTCTAATGAAACTTCATTAGGCTCTGGGGTTTGCTCACACAATACTGGCCACAAATCGTCAGCACATATGTCTTCTTTTCGATTCTTCTGTTTTCTCAACATATCGAATCGAATATTCCGCGCAATCGTAAATATCCAAGTAGATGCGGACCCTTTCTCTGAGTTAAACAAATGCGCTTTTTGCCACACATTACTCATCGTATCTTGCACTAACTCCATAGCTTGTGCGTCACTCCCCATCTGCTTTAGCGCATATGATCTAAGACGAGGGGCAAAGTAGTTAAAAACTTTCGCAAATGAGGACTTACTGCGAGTTTTGGCAACATCACTCAGATAAGAGACCATCTGCACAGACACATCTACCTGTTGCACAGTTTCAGCACTTCTCATTGATGGAGGTATTCCAACAAGCATGGTAAACAACTCTTAAACTATCATGAAAATTCATACGGCGTGCTGGGCTAATAGGATCAAATAAATTTAACGTATTAATAAATACTATAGCACTAATTCGCCTTAAAAACGGTTTATCTAGAGTAAAATGTACTAGGGTTTGCTGTTATTTGAGGTATGGATTTCGTTAAATCAAACACTTTTGGACAAAGTATTTATTGTTAAGCTCTTTAGCGGGTCAAATTTAGCTTCTCCATGTAACAATCTCTACTCGACCATACCAACGGATCGCAAGCTGGTAAGAAGGCTTAATACCTCGCTAGGGTTTCTATGTTTCAAAATCTCTTGCTTCTTAGTAGCTTTTACTGGCAAAAGCTCCAACCACCTAAACATTACCCAAATAGGGTCTTTAAAGCTCGGCTCTTGATAGAGATTTTTAAACTCAGGGTACTTTTCATATATCTCTTTCAGTTGCTCAGTCATCATGAGCAAATCATTGTCCTCAGAAAATGACGAACCTTGAGCCCAATCTTGCAACCAGTTAACCTGACCAATTCTTAATTCATCTGGCCTCGTCGCAATCGACTCAATTTCAAAAACCTTACCTCCCTCAACGGTTATTCCTAGAAAACCATCATCCAGCCGCTCAAAATCCACCACTTCAACATAAGTTCCAAGTAGATAGATGTGTTCGTTCTTTTCCTTGTCGCCTTGTGGGTTGTGCATACAAACGCCAAAACCCGATCCTTCGGCACAAGCTTTTTTGACCATGCTCACATAGCGGGGCTCGAATATTCTCAATATCATCTTGCCTCCAGGCAATATGTGAGATGACAAAGGAAATAGGGGCAACTCAAAGCTCATTGACTTACTATGGCCTAATTAAAACGAAACATGCCTATCATTACTAACAAAGTACAAAAATGGATCTATTATTAAATAACTGCATTTCTTACTGTTCTCTTGAGGCTTTCCTAATTGGTAATCACCCCCACAAAAGTATTTTCATCCGACACCGAACTTGATCCATTTATACGCGACTAATGTACTGAAACCAAAATCTAAATTGTTCATAAAATCATGCTAATTGATAAATTTATTGCTTTCTATCAAGACTTAAATCAGGAATCTGTGCAGAATCTTGGCCAGATATATCATCAAGATATCTGCTTCGACGATCCCGTTGGAAGGCATTCAGGTTTACAAACCGTAAAAGATTATTTCGATAAGTTGCTCGAGAATACTACTGGGTGTCGATTCGACATCCTCAATATCGTTAGAGAAGACGCGCAAGCTTTCGTCGTTTGGAAAATGCATTATGAACACCCCAAACTAAATAAGGGCAAAACCTTAGTGGTTAATGGAACGAGTCACATCAAGATACAAGACGATAAAGTTATCTACCAAAGAGATTACTTTGACTTAGGTGAAATGCTTTATGAGCACATTCCACTCGTTGGGCGAATAATACTCTGGCTAAAAAACGGACTTAAACATTGAAAACAATACTGATTACAGGAGCCACTTCAGGTATTGGAGAAGCACTGGCTTTACACGCATCTAATATGGGTTACCAAGTTATCGCTTGCGGGCGAAACGCTCAAAAATTAAACGAGCTTAACCAAATTAAAAATGTAACAACACACCAGTTTGATGTCTGCGATGAGCAACAAAGCCTGAAAGTGTTGTCCACGGTAAAAGCAGACATTTATGTACTTAACGCAGGCACATGCGAATATGTTGATGTAGAGTGCTTTGAGCCTGCAATGTTTAAACGAGTTTTCGACGCCAACTTTATGGGTGTCGTTAACTGTATGGCTGGCATCCTTCCTTCGATACAACCCGGCAATCAGATTGTTTTAGTAGATAGTCTTGCTAGATTGATGCCCTTCACCCGCTCTCAGGCATATGGAGCGAGTAAGGCAGCTTTATATTATTTCGGTAAAAGCTTGGAAGTCGATTTAGCAAAAAAAAGTGTTTTGGTGCAAACAGTGTCACCCGGGTTTATTGAAACCCCATTGACTCAAAAAAACGACTTCGAAATGCCGATGAAAATTAGCGCAGAAAAAGGGGTAAAAGCGCTGTTGAAAGGCATAGAAAACCGTAGAAGGACGATTTATTTTCCTTACCTATTCAGCTTGCTTATGAGAGGTTTGGCAACCCTACCAATTAACCTACAAATTTCTATTTGCAAACGTATGAAACTCTAATCGACAAAAATATCACTGATATTTAAAAAGAGATTAAACCAAATAACCTTACACAACGTAATGACACCAAAATAAGTGATAACTCGCTCAAAGATAAATATGAAACGACCTTTAATAATTGTTCATGACGCTGCTTTCATGCCTAACCAGAAGGAAAGCAGATGACTAAACACATCGCAATCATAGGTACAGGTATCAGCGGGCTAACATGCGCTCACTTACTTGCCGATAAACACAATATACAGGTCTTTGATGCTAATGATTACATAGGCGGGCACACGGCGACTGTCGATGTCGAAGTAGCAGGTAAACAATATGCTATCGACACAGGGTTTATCGTATACAACGATTGGACTTACCCTAACTTTATTAAGTTAATGGCAAAGCTTAATGTAAAGACACAGCCAACGGAAATGAGCTTTAGCGTTAAAAATCGACAACAAAACTTGGAATACAACGGAAATACGTTAAATAGTTTATTTGCTCAACGTAGAAACTTAGTCAACCCTCGTTTCTGGTCATTCATTCGTGAAATACTACGCTTCAATAAGTTGTGTAAATCAATTCCTTCGTATGGCGAATCGTTATCCAATGACCTAAAGCTGATTGACTTTTTAAATGAGAATAGGTTCAGTAAGTATTTCACGCACAATTATATTTTGCCCATGTGCGCAGCTATATGGTCAACGAGTGTTGCTGATACCGGCAAATTCCCGCTTCAGTTCTTCCTACAGTTTTTCAACAATCATGGCTTACTTAATGTCACAGACAGACCTCAATGGCACACCATAGTGGGCGGCTCTAGGTCTTACATCAAACCATTGACTGAAAATTTCACAGATAGCATTCATCTAAATAGTCCGGTAAAAAAGGTTTCAAGAATACTAAACGGTTATGAGTTGGTATTTGATGGCGAAAACGCTTCAAGCCCGCAAATGTTCGACGAGGTCATTTTTGCTTGTCATAGCGATCAAGCATTAGCCATGTTAGATAAACCTTCGAGAGACCATCAAGCCGTTCTTGGTGCTTTACGCTATGCGCCGAATGAGGTCGTTTTGCACACAGATACCAATATGTTGCCCAAAAGAAAGCTTGCTTGGGCTAGTTGGAATTATTCAATTAATGAAGCAATTGAGGACAGTTCTAAACCCGCATCGGTCACTTACAATATGAATATATTGCAAAATTTAGTATCTGATACAACCTTCTGCGTCACACTCAACAACACATCGGCGATAGAAAAAGAAAAGATACTGAGGACTTTCAGTTATAGCCATCCGCAAGTTGATCAAGCCAGTATTGCAGCGCAGAGAAAGCGCCACCTCATCTGTGGAAAAGATGGTATGCACTATACAGGCGCGTACTGGTACAACGGTTTCCACGAAGATGGTGTGCGTTCAGCATTAGATGTCTGCCAACGATTTGGAGCAAAACTATAGTGGATAGCAGTTTATACCAAGGCACTGTTACTCACAGCCGATTCACCCCCGTAAAACACAGCTTTACGTATAAGATTACCTTATTTTGGCTAAAACTGGATGAGATTGAAAAGCTCAACAAAGAAGTAAGCTTCTTTTCATCGAATAAGCCTGCTTGGGTTCGGTTCAAACAAACTGACTATTTGGATAATGACAGTACCCCGTTAGAAAGCCAAGTGCGCAATAAAATGTCAACGTTGTCTGGAATGACATTAAAAGGCGACGTATACATGCTAGGCCAACTTAGGACATTAGGCATGTACTTTAGCCCCGTGAACTTCTACTTCTTGCGTCATAAGGAGCAAACTGAGTTCAGCCATATGTTAGCAGAGGTCAGCAATACACCTTGGGGTGAGAAACATTGCTACTTGGTAGATATGGCCGCTCAAGAAGATAACAAAAAAGTCTTTCATGTATCTCCATTTAATCCGATCGACATGCAATATAGGTGGAATGTCAACCAGCCTAATGAACGATTTGCCATGCGTCTATCCTGCATTAGAGGTGAAAAGCATTTCGAGGCTGGCCTTTCACTATCAAGACAACCGTTAACCTCTCAAACGCTAAGGAAAGCACTGCTAAAAGTACCTAGCTTCACACTCATGTCGTTAATAGGTATCTATTGGCAAGCATTAAAATTATTTATCAAAGGTGCTCCTATTTATGATCACCCCAATAAAGGTACTAAGACAGTATGAATAGCGAACAAGTTATTATGTCCAATACATCGGTTTCGATGACTGACAAACTATGCCGTAAAGCGTTACTTAAAGTTTTTTCAATGCTACCACAAGGCTATCTCGTCATTAAAGAAAATGGCATTTTAGTTGAAGCTTATGGGCTAAGTAGTTCGGATATACATGCTGAAATTAACATACTCGACTTGAGTTTTTACCGTCGACTTCTATTTGGAGGTAGCATCGCCTCAGGAGAAACATATGTTGAAGGGCTGTGGGAAACCAATGACTTAACACAAGTCATCCAAATTTTCGCTAGAAACCTACCTATACTGGATCAATGGGAAAGTAAGCTTGAGTGGCTCGCAATGCCAATGCGTCAACTCCTTCATCTGAAACGCCAAAATACGGCTGAACAAGCAAAAAAGAATATATCTGCACACTATGATTTAGGTAATCAACTCTATAAAGAGTTTCTTGATACAAGCATGATGTACTCTGCGGCGATATATCCGTCAGAAACCTCATCACTAGCTGAAGCACAACAGTATAAACTGCGTACTATCTGCGAAAAACTGAAGCTATCCAAGTCCGATCATCTGCTAGAAATAGGCACAGGTTGGGGAAGCTTAGCAATTTATGCTGCTAAGCATTATGGTTGTCGGGTCACGACAACAACCATATCTAATGAGCAATACGACTATGCCCAACAGCAAATTAAGCTTAACGAGCTGGAAGGTAAGATAACCTTATTAAAAGATGATTATAGAGATTTAACCGGACAATTCGACAAACTCGTGTCAATTGAGATGATTGAAGCTGTTGGTAAGAAGTTCCTACCGACCTTTTTTCAGCAATGCAACAACCTACTGAAACATGACGGTTTGATGTTACTTCAGTCAATTACCATTGCAGATCAACGTTATGATAGCTACAGCAAGAATGTAGATTTTATTCAAAAGCATATATTCCCTGGCGGATTTCTTCCTTCGCAATTTGTCATTAATCAGCATTTCAAGACGTATACAAATATGATGATCGCAGACTTGCAAGATATTGGGCTAGACTATGCGTATACACTGAGAGATTGGCGTAATAACTTCAATGACAATCAAAATAAGCTTTCTCAACTTGGCTATGATGATCGTTTCAAAAAGCTCTGGCGATATTACCTCAGTTACTGTGAAGGAGGCTTCTTAGAAAGAGCTATTAGCACAGTTCAGTTGGTTATGTGTAAACCAGGATATCGTGATGCGCTATCTCGCGGCTAATAAGTTGTTCAATTTTGCCTGGTTCCAGTCCATCTGGTTCTTGGCAATTTTAGGGCAAGATAGTGCTATCCCTCTGCTCTTATTATTGTTGTTAGTACATATCTGTCTCGTTCCCAAGCCTCGGATAGAACTCTCTATACTGGGGTTTGGTTGCGGATTAGGCATTGCCGTTGATAGCACAATGGCAATTCTCGGTGTTTTTAACTTTCAATCCAATCCTGTATTAATCCCTCTTTGGCTAGTCACCATTTGGGCAGCTCTTGCTGGTACATTACGCCATTCGTTGGGGTATTTCGCGGGTAAGCCTTGGACAACAAGCATAGCTGGCGGGCTTGGAGCTTCTTTCAGTTACCTCGCTGGTATGAAATTAGGTGCTGTATCTTTCCCTTTAGGTAATACCACGACTTTAGTTATTGTTTTTCTATGTTGGTCTATCGTCTTTCCTACACTGTTCTTCTTTAGCCAGCATGCCACCCTCAAGCTTGGAGATACCAAATCATGAAGTATTGGTTGTTGTTCTTTTTATTAACGTTGAGTAGTCAAAAAATGTTAGCAAGTCCCACAGATAATCTACAGATGATCGGCAGCGCTAAACTAAAAATACTGTTCTGGGACGTTTATGAGTCATACCTTTATTCGTCTGAAGACACGTATAAACCTAACTCCTATCCAGTCGCTTTAAGAATTCACTACCTAAGAGATATTGATAAGGAAGAGTTACTTGATAGAACAGATAAAGAATGGAAAAGTTTAGGTCTATCAAAGGAGAAACGAAAGTCGGGTTTAAGCCATGTTGAAAATGTCTGGCCTGATATTTCTAAAGGTGATGAACTCATGATCACCATTGATAAGAACCAAGAAAGCACCTTCTATTATAACCAAAAACACCTCGCCCATATTGATGACAAAGTATTCGGTCAGCAATTTCTGGATATCTGGCTCTCAAAAGACAGCAGCCACCCAAAATTAAGAGATCAGCTCTTAGGAAAAGATCAACGCCTTTGAAAAAAGACCAATACTAGGCGCAACATATTTGCGCCAATACTAAATTCAGGTTTTATATCGCCTCTTCGCCTTCTTCACCTGTGCGAATACGAATAACACGCTCCACGTCAAAGACAAAGATTTTTCCGTCACCAATTTTACCACTTTGTGCCGTTCTCATAATAGCTTCAATAGCCATATCACATTGCTCATTCGCCACGACCAACTCAATCTTCATTTTAGGTAAGAAGTCGACTTGATACTCAGCACCACGGTAAAGTTCTGTATGCCCTTTTTGGCGACCGAAACCACGTACTTCAGATACTGTCATACCACTAACACCAGCTTCAGCTAATGCTTCTCTAACATCATCTAATTTGAAAGGTTTAATTATCGCTTCAATTTTTTTCATTACTTATGGCTCATCTATTCATTGTCATAAATTGTTGGGATAGGAACTCGTTTATGCTGCGTTTTTTGATAGATAGACGTTATCAATGAGGTCACCTCTTCTCCAACAGGTTTACCCTCTAAAAAGTCATCAATTTGATCATAACTCATGCCTAACGCTTGCTCATCAGCTAATTGAGGCTTTAACGATTCCAAGTCAGCAGTTGGTGCTTTATGTACTATCTTTGCCGGCGCGCCCAAATGTTCAGCAATCTGCCTAACTTGTCTTTTATTCAATCCAAACAAGGGAGCTAGATCGCATGCACCATCACCGTATTTTGTATAAAAACCAGTAATATTTTCAGCGGAATGATCGGTTCCAAGCACTAACCCGTCCATCATCCCTGCAATCTCATATTGAATAACCATACGAGTTCTGGCTTTTACATTCCCCTTTACAAAGTCTTTTTTTGCCTCATTCTCGGGCAATAATCCATTGGAGGACAATACTTGGCTTGTCTCAGCATGTATCGCATCGGCCCCTGATTTGACATTAACTGGCAACGCATAAGAAGGACTAATAAAATCAATCGATGTTTGCGCGTCAACTTCATCAGCCTGAACACCATAAGGTAGCCTGACGGCAACAAATTGATAGCGTTGCTCTGCATCTTGATTTAATTCATCAACAGCCATTTGTGCTAGTTTTCCAAGCGTACACGAATCTATACCACCACTGATACCCAATACCAATGTTTTTAGACCCGACATTCTCATTTGTTCTTTAATAAATGCGATACGCCTATTAATCTCAAAAGATACATCTATTTGAGGTAACACTCGCATTTCCTCGATGATAATTTTAGGGTCCATGCTTAACTCTTAACGTAAATTAGGGGAGAATTTAGATATAACTATATTTGTAAAAGAGCACATTGCTCTTATGAACAATGATAATAGTTCAGATAAATGCCGTCCAGCGGCTTTCACAGACTTCACTTCAGTTATATCGTTCTTCAACAGGGCTAATACCGGTTCACAATAATGATGAATACTTATAACAACGGTACTTTAAAAATAACTTATTAAATTCATAATTGAGTTAATATAATTTGGATAACGTTTTTCCGCCAACGATAGTGTCACTGAATTGATGCTAGGAGTAAGTGAATTGAAGTTGAATAAGCTTAAAGGTTTCACACTGTTAGAGCTAATGATCAGCATTGCCATCTTAGGCATCTTACTCACGGCTGTTGTCCCAAACGCTCGCGGCATTCTCATTCGTAATAGAATTATCTCAGAAGTAAATTACATAAGTAGCTTGGTACAATTTACTCGACACACTGCAATTGACGAACAAGCAATCACAGTTATGTGCCCTTCAAATGACTTCACAACCTGCTCAAATGACTGGACACTTCCTAAAATCATATTTGTAGACGAAGACAATAATGGTGCAAGAAACAATGACGAAGAGCTACTCGTCGGCTCAGAAGGTAGTCACTCAACACATGTTATTCGAGGCCCCAATAACCCCATTCGATTCTCTGGTAATGGCGCAGTTGCTACTCCTGCAACGCTGTTATTCTGTCACAATGAGTTAGAAGCAGAATTCGCTAGAGCAATTACAGTCAGCTTACAAGGCAGGTTAAAACTGAGCTCTGATACAAATAATGACGGCATATACGAAGACAATACCGGCACGCCATTAAGCTGTAGCTAGATACACTCTGTTAATGTGGCCTTTCCATAACACTCTGGGCAATATCAACAGCTCTTTGCGCAAGAGACATATTATTGGCAGAACCTTTAATGGCTTTATGTGTATCCTCTACTAGTGATCCAAAACTTTCCTCAAGCTTTTGTAAACTTTTTGTCTCTTCCAGGAGTTCTTTTTGAAAGTATACAAGGCTTGTTCTGACTTCTTCTGCAAAAGTTGATACTTCATTTGTTGATACTTGAATCGACTGTTCACCTTCGTTGGTCAACTGTAAAGCTTTACTCATAGAAGAATTCAGTGTCGACTGCGCTTTATTCAGTTGACCTTGCCTCAGTTTAATTTTGTTTAATGTTTCGTCTATCTCCAGTGCGTTACCTTTGGTCTGGGCGGCTAGATTCTTCACTTCGTCAGCGACTACGGCAAATCCACGACCTGTTTCTCCTGCTCTTGCCGCTTCGATCGCAGCATTAAGTGCCAGAAGGTTGGTTTGATCAGATATTGCTGTAATGCCAGACGCCAAAGTCGCTATCCCCTCAAACTCCTTCAAAAACTCATCGACCTCATTCGCCAAGCTTTTGGATGCTTCGACTGCATTAGCCACATCTGTTCCAAGCACATGAATATGTTTCAGGACTTGCGAAAATGCTTGATCTAAGCCATCTAAATGATGCTGGCCATCTAATGCTTGCTGAGACAAGGTCGCATTCACGTCAGTGGCATGCTTAGCTGTTCTAGCAACATCGTCAACAAAATTTACTTTCTCTTTCGATGCTTTATTAACGTTAGTCGCGTTATGCACTATGTTACTTGCGATATCACTTATCTCTTTTAAGCGCTCTTCGTCACATTGCGACTCATCTTTAAGCTCAGCCTCCGTTTTCGCACAGTCAACTTTACGCATATGATTTAATACGGTTGTTGTGCCTGCATAAGTTGCTACGCCATAAGGTACAGCATAAGTTAGCAGTATTTTTAATACACTTACTTCACCATCGCCAAAAATAGCTGAGCCTTGATTAATTAAATTAAGTACAGTACCGACAACAAGGGATGTTTTTAATGACCTAATGAGCTGTGCGCTAGAGAACGCCAACGAGTGCCATGAAACAATGTTAGACATTGGGACTCCTATATGAATATTTCAGCTTATCGGCCGCAGGATATATCAACTAAAGCTTTTACGAAAGAAAGATTTATACTTCTATATGCCGTGCTGTGCTGCACTAGTCTAAGCGTTCCAAGAGATCGTTGACTAACACATAAAGGTTAGAGCATGTTAAGTAAAAAATACAACAACGATCAACAGGACCAGCAGAACTCGGCTGTTGATAAGTTACCGTCACTATTAGCATCCCATGCTTTTCTGCCATCACTAAAATAGTAAAGCACACCATCACCAGCTTGTGGAGTTGATACAACTGGTGTCGCTATGATGATATAACTCGTTCCAGTGGGAGACACTGTAGATATAGACAAGTCATATTTTTTGTTGGCTTCAGGCTCAGTAGAAGGTGAATAAGTTTGGAAAATAGAAGGTGAACCAGTATTAGCTCCTGCACTTGCGGCTCCATTATAGCTAAAGTTAGCCGCTTTATGCCGTTCCATAGCCGCCGCAAAGGCGACAAGATCAGCTTGCGCTGCACCTCGCCGACTACCATTTAAAAAATTCAAGTAAGATGGATAGGCAACACTTGTTATAATGCCCACTATTGCGACTGCAATCATTAGCTCAGTGAGCGTAAACCCCTTACTTAACGTCATTTTCATACCTTATGCTTACTGCCTTTCAGTTTCGGACTTCCAGGCGCTACGTTGAACACGTTCAAATCGACCATAAATATTTTGTGCGAGACAACCAAAGTCGGATGTACATGCCACATCATTACCATTCTCATCCACACTAATAACAGCAGATGTGCACTCAGTGCCTAAGCATACAACAGGTTGTACGATATCTTCGATTAATATTCGCGTATCAGGCGCAATACCTGTTTGCCTCAGTGCAGCAAACCTATCATCACCATCAAGCTGACCATCCTGATCTAAGTCGGTGACTGCATTACCATTCACCAATTCAACCAGATAAGCACGACTATTACCGGTAGGTGGTGCGCATATACTGTCATTTAGTGTTGCAGGGACATAGGTCGTAAAGAAAACCTGGAAATCAAGAATAAGTGGCGATGCTAATACTTTCTCGCCTCCAACATCTAATTGGATTAACCAACCCGCACTACCTGCAAAAGCATTAGCTTCAACCTGTTGAGCAGCACCCTCAGATGACGTTAAAGAATGAGGCGTTGCATCATACAAATCAGTATGTGTTAACGGTTGCTCAGGTAATTGGTAATTACCCTCTTCATCAATCGAGAACACGCCTGTATCTTTTACCATATAAAAGAAGTCTTCAATCTGCGTGTCCAGTGGATGCGCTCTATAACCTGAACCTATAGCAACAGCATAGTAATGCTCTTGTGCAAGACTTATCTCAGAAACATCAGGCCCGTAAAAGAAGCGTCTGTTATCTGCAGTAGAGCCATCAGCAGCGAAGTCAGCGATAAGTCCACCCGTCACTAAGTTGTTCTGCGTTTCACCATTATTAATGTCCAGCCTAAATATCTGGCCTCCCATATCAACGACATACATATGATCCGCGAAGCCATCGTTCTCTCGATCAACGACTGAAATACGTGCCGGAATACTGTATTGCATTGTTGGCAAGTTCAAATTAGCTCCTTCATTACTCGCAGACCACAGCAACTCTCCCGTATCAGAGTCAATGATATACACAGCATTACCAACAGTATCAGCGCTACGTTGCGCTTTACTGTCTTGCTCTTCATCGTAACCACCACCAATAATCATCACGTTACGAGCAGTACCACCAATGCGAATCCTAGTCAGCGTAGGACGAGACCAACTCTGACCTAAGCGTTCAAACCCAGGTGTCCCACCTTCAATTTTAAATTTCAATCTAGGCTGTGTTTTGTTTGTAATATCAAATACATAATAATTACGCCCACCTCGACGCATACCTACATAAAGGTATTTACTTGTGCCGTTATCACGCAACACAATGTCGCCATCTAAACCATAGATATGAGAGAAAGATGTATTGTTCTCGTAAAAATCGTGCAAGTTACTCAACAAATCATCAGGAATAATAGCGAAATTCTCTTCGCCCGTTTCTGAATCGAAAGAATGAAGGAATCCATGATTCGTTGCCACAAAGACAGAACTTTCGGTCGCTGTGTAATTAACAATAACTGGTTGAGAATGAATAGGGTCACCCATTGCCATCCTCGCATCATTGACCTCACCGTCGCCATCATCATCAAGTACGTCAACTCCTCTCGCCCATCGCAAAACGTCGTTTCTAATAGCACTAGGATTACTGAGGTTATTAACATTGAGCATGGTGGCTGTAATATTGTCATTACCTTCACGTAGTTCGTTTTCTGAACTTACAATTTGCCCAGGCTCATCAAAATAATAAACCTTACGGATAAGATCGATTTGGCTGGCAGCACCACCATCACGCACATCGTTACCATCTGCGAGAACGGACCAGAAACTGTGTGAATTTTCAGAAAAGAACCCTGAACTTGAATCAACTGCTGGCGTGCCGTTGCGATCTAAAACAGTATTTCCATCAATCCGGTAGCGTTTTAAATTCCCTGGCCAAACAGCGCCCTCTGATGGTCTAAACAAGGCAAAATACAACTCATCCCTATGCGTCAATCGGTTCAATTGGTTTACTGCAACGCCTGGAGATACAAAGGTTGCATTAACATCTTTTACACTGCGCAAAATCGTTTGGAAGGCAGTGACTAAGTCAGCGCTGTTATCAGCAGTATAAAATCCACCACCACTTTGCAATGAAAGTTGATTTAAGAAATTGTTGGCTGTCGCATTCGCTGCAAAGCCTATTGTATGGGTAGTAACTCGCGTATCTATTTTGGATTGATCAAAAGAGCTAATATTGCGCACTAAGTCGAGACCACAACGTTCACCGCCGCTACCTGAGCATGACTCACCCAATAACGCTTCTATCTCATCAACACTGTGATTATTATTCGCTTCACCGTCAGATAATAAAACAATGTGGTTGTTTGTTTGACATTGCAAATCTGTCACAGGTGATACATAAGTGGCACCAGTAGGAATGAACTCATTAATACAATCGCTATCACTTAAGTCATCCTCTGTACAACCATTAGGCCTTACTGCATCTGCACCAGCATAGGACAAACGATGGCTTACACGAGTAGACCGTTGAACGTTATCACTTACACTTGGTTCACCTCTTTTTAAGCCGTACTGGACGGGATCTCCACCGTAATAACTTGCCGCTTCGTAAAGCGTATCAACAATAGGTGTAAAACCATCAGCGGAAAGCCCATCAACAATATTCTTTAACTCATCACGCACGGTCGCTGTTGTACCAGGTGTGGCATTACCCTGAAATTCAACAACAAGGCGTGCAGAATCAGAAGGCCTACCATCATAGGTATAAGCCCCGCGTCTCCCAGTAAAATCGCTCATGATGAACATCATTTCATTGCCCGGCTCCCAATCACCTCTATTTACTATCTGCTGCACGATAGAGGTAACCGCTGGACTACGGTAATCGTTATTTCTAACCCACGGTTCTATATTGCTCCAGGTGACTGTCGCTGTTTTAGGTTTATTACGTAACTCAAAACGCGCATTAGGATTAAAGCGAGACGGATCTGCTTCATTAACACCTGAAATAACCATCGATGAATTTGATTCTGAGTTACTCTGATAGGCCGTAAACTCCAAGTAAGCGTCACTAATAGTCGCTCCTTGAGGAATATTTAAATTACGAAAACGAACACCTACAAAGCTGTTAGAACTACTCCTAAATGACAGCTCATTACCCGTTGATTGGAATCCATCACTTCTTTCCTCAGCATTATTTCGTTGAGAACTCACTTGATATATTTGCTCTCCAATAACACAACCTGTCGCGCTAGCTGGATCGTATTCGATAACGATTTGGGGTGCCAAGCCATTGCCCGTGTCAAACGCAGTGATTTTTCTATTACTTGCAGAGGTTAAGCCTGTACTTTCGATAAGAATATTCAAAGAGTTACTGCCACACCACGCAGGTTGATCGACAACCTCTTGCACAACAGCGCTGATATCAGGAGTAGAAATCAACTCGCCTGACAAAGGCCATTCGTTAACGTCATTCCAATCAATACTGTTTGCCGTCACCGGCCTTGAAGAAATATTTGCGTTTGAAGTTTCAAATGTCGTAGCGTTGCCAACAGCTTCTGCTCGGATAGAAATCTCTGTTGGTGACGTATTAAGCCCTTCTGAAGTGAAACGCATAAAGGCACGCGTAATAATAGCACCTCTAGGGATATTCAAATCATTGAACCTTAACCCTGTGTTTACTGGGTTTGTACCTTCCGATATTTTTAACGTATTGCTGTTCAACGTCACGATTGTCGATATTTCGTGTCCATCATCACTAGACGCAGCCGTCGAAGTAACAACATTCGGATCAACAGAGTCATCTAAGCTACGAACAGGATAAAGAATAGGCCCTCCGAAATCAGAAAAACGCATCAAGCCGGCATTCACGTTTGTCGCGGACTGCAATGTTTCTTTTAAGGCATTTTGTACTCGTAATAACCGAGTTTGAGTACCACCATCTCGACTAGCCATACTGCCCGAGGAGTCCATAATGAATAAAACATTGGGGGCATAAGTCGTCTGATCGTTGGCAACGCCGAGATAAATCTCAAGATCATCGCCCATCGCCGTTGCACTTATCATGCTGGAGAATATAAATCCTCCCAATAGCGCACGTATATTTAACCTGGTCATCATGAATACCTCTTTACTGATTGCCGCTAGCAGGCGCAAAAACCGATACATTCAACGTATTAGCCACAGCAAACCTGCTGGACTCCAACTGCCCACAACCACGAATCATAAAAACATGACAACTAATATTGCTGCCACCAATCACATTGCTTGATCCTCGACAAGCCTGCTCCCTTACAAAAGCAGAGCGCGACCAACTTCTCACATTAGGGTTATTTTTATAGGAACCTTGAGCAGTATGCCTAACACCTGACGGCAAACCTGCCGCTGTGACTTCTCTGTTTGTCCACTCGTCATTCTCATAGCAACTTAACTCTTGGTTATCTAAATCAATAGCATCATCCACTCGTGCTTCTGATAGCGGATCGAGTAACGCTGCTGATGTCAAAACAGCATCATCTTCAGATTCAAAAACAACACCTGCCACAGCAGACTCGGCCGCATCAAAGGCAATCGATTGGCTTTCTAAGCTCACAGCCATTTTGTTTTGGATTAAACTACTGGATACTGAAGATACGCCTAACACCGTTAACGTAACTAGCATGAGAAGTGCAAATACGAGAACGATACCTTGTTGTTTCTTCATAGGTTGTTACTCCTCAAGAAATTCTTCACATTACGTAAAGTGATTGTTGTTTCAAACTTTCGGTAAAAGCCAGTACTACCCGGCGTCTGGACAGGTTCATTAAGTAACTTAAAGCTAGGAATGGGATCTATGACAACCGGGCTATCGCCTTTAACCAAAATGGCAATACGGATAGCGACCACTGCGCTTTCTAATGTTCGCTCAAGTGCGAGTTGATCTGCAGTCACATAGCGAACAGGTCTGGCAGAATTTGCCAACGTATCATCATGATTTGATATCCCGTACAACACCTGAAACCCATAAACTTCATCAAGAATGGGTACGGCAAGATCGCCATTGTTACCTACAGCGCCTCTTTGCCCACGAAGAACCCGACCATCATAGCCAACGCAGCGTAAGGTTGTGCCATCGACGAAATAGCGGTTAACGACAAAAAACTCTTCATCTTGGTCATAACCTAACTTAAACCCTCTACAATCTCTTTCAGCTTGAGCGGCAACGACCAAAGTGTCGTTAGCACCACCGGCGCCTTGAAGAGAGCCAATCCCCGGTTGACCAGCGAAATCATTGGGTAATATCACAGGACGATTCTGTAAAAATGCCGCTTCCTCTACAACATCCACAATTCGACTTAAATTCGGATCAAGTGGATCGTAACGCCCAGCAGGTAATATATCTTGCCTTAAGCGAGCAATAATAAATCGGCCACTCTCCTGAGCAGAAGCTATAGCTCGGTTTAATCGCTCTGTCACTTTACTACTGCTCATAATTTGTATGACAGAACCTGATATAATCAACCCTA
>CAZVDU010000083.1:0-1983 GCA_964625615.1 uncultured Pseudoalteromonadaceae bacterium
TGGTGAAGCTGAAGAGCCTGTAACTTAGAGTATCGAGTATTTTATAGACTTTCTTATACAAGCTTGAAAGTAAATAATTAAGTTTGTTTTACAAGATTTATGTTATGTTATAACATAATGTATTCTAGTGATTTGAACTGCTTAGTCTCGCTTAAATTGCCTCCCACGAATTATTAACGCAAACATAAGTAAGCCACCTTTATGCCAAACAACCCCTTACTACCAGTGACTGTCCTATCAGGATTTCTAGGTGCTGGTAAAACGACAGTGTTAAATCATATTCTTAACAACAGAGATGGGCTTAAAGTTGCCGTTATTGTTAATGATATGAGCGAAATTAATATCGATGCTGCTACCGTTAAAAATGAAATTAGTTTCAACCGGTCTGAAGAAAAATTGGTTGAAATGAGTAACGGCTGCATTTGCTGCACACTGAGAGAAGATTTACTCGAGGAAATCAATCGACTCGCAAAAGAAGGTAAGTATAACTATCTTGTTATCGAGTCTACCGGTATTTCAGAGCCTTTACCGGTAGCTGAAACCTTTACCTTTGCTGACGAAGATGGTGTAAGCCTTTCTAGCATTGCATCTCTGGATACTATGGTTACAGTGGTTGATGCTCTGAACTTTTTAAAGGATTATGACGAAGCGAAATCACTTCAAGATGTTGGAGAAAGTTTAGGGGAAGAGGATGAGCGAAGTGTCGCCGATTTATTGGTCGAGCAAGTTGAATTTGCCGATGTTTTGCTGATAAGCAAAACTGACTTGGTATCTAAAATTGAGCTTGAGCGACTAAAAAGTATTTTGAAGACATTAAATACTGAAGCTGTGCAAATCCCTATCGAAAATGGAAATGTACCCGTTAAGCAAGTTCTAGCAACGGGAAAATTTAGCTTTGAAAGGGCACAACAAGCACCAGGTTGGCTCAAAGAATTACGCGGTGAACATATTCCCGAGACCGAAGAATATGGTATCAGTAGCTTTGTATTTAACGCTAGGCGGCCCTTTCATCCGCAAAAATTCTACGAGTTTTTACATAGTAAGGATATCGCCGGGAAATTGATTCGTTCAAAAGGGTTTTTCTGGTTAGCTACACGGCCACGATACGCGGGGAGCTGGAGTCAAGCTGGCGGGATGGCAAGGTATGGCGCTGCGGGTTTATTTTGGAAAGCGGTGCCCAAAGAGCAATGGCCAGATGATCCCGAATACCTGAAGGCGATCGATGAACAGTGGGTAGAGCCCTTCGGCGATATGCGTCAGGAGCTTGTATTTATTGGGCAAGGCCTTGATAAAGAAAGCATAATCGAGTACTTGGATGACTGCTTACTCAGTGAAGATGAAGTGATGCAAGGCAAAGACGCTTGGGCAAAATTACCTGACCCTTTCCCTTCTTGGGAGCATTAGCATCTACCTCCAAAGCCATCGTTTTTATAAATGATGGCTTTTCATTGGTATAAGGTCTGTTGAGCTTCACTGTCTCTTTTCATACCAGTTTTCATTCTTTAAACTCGTCATTCCAATTTTTAAGCAGGCAATGCTTTTGAAGTAAGGTTTTGCGATCCTCTGTTGGTATACAGAGCTGTGTCCGTCAATCGCACCGCTACCAAAAAAATCCCCGCTCGTTGCCTTGCGGGGATCTTGTTTTTTGCGGAGTCTCAGTATCTAATTTTAGCTCTGAGAGACGCCTACTTCATTTTAATTAGCTGCAATCGGCGCACCTAATGTCCACGGACCACCTGTTTCCACGATGGTTTTTTGCAGAGCAGGTAGGGCTGTTTCATGTAAAGCCTTAACGCGTTTACTGACTGCATTAAGTCCTTCTGTTGCGTAGCTTAACTGATCCGTATGTTGTTGCGTTGGACCATATGTGGAGCGCATTGCCGACATTGCGTAACCTAACCTGCTATTGATGGTTGCTGGCGTGGCACCTTTGCGAACGCGTGATTGCAGGCCATTTAACGCAAGGTTGATAGCGTTAATCTC
>CAZVDU010000083.1:2083-18057 GCA_964625615.1 uncultured Pseudoalteromonadaceae bacterium
GCATAAGTCATATCCCAAGTGACACGATGAAGTCCTTTCTTCGTTTTCGCGGCAACACGATCAACGAATTGACCATCGGCATCCTTGATCTCAATATACACTGCGGGTTTAGCTTCTTGATCTTCTGCTTCGATGGTTTCCCAACTTGGATAAGTCGGGTAGTTCTTCTCTTTTACGGCCTTCTTGTCTGCTTGTTGACGCACTTCTTTTGCCGTTAGCAAGCTGTTTTTCAAGAAGTAAGTAAGCGTTGCACCGTGCTCAGGGTTTTTAGCGATGAAGGCATCATCACCATCCGTTCTGCTGTGATTACCGTCCAATTGGAACCATTTTACTGGGCGACTTGGTGCGAAAAGTAGCGCGTCTTCTTCCATTGATTTTTCAGTCAAGGCACGAAGCGGTGCATAGTCATCAAGGATGTATATACCGCGACCGAATGTACCGATCACTAAATCATTTTCACGGCGTTGAATTTTAACATCGCGTGTAGAGATTGTGGGTATACCACCTTCCAGCTCAGTCCACTTCTTGCCACCGTTGACAGTAAAGAACACACCAAACTCAGTACCGATGAACATCAAGTCTTTGTTTACGTGGTCTTGGACGATACGCCAAACCAAGTGCTTCTCAGGTAGCGTTTCGGCCAATGACGTCCACTTTTTACCTAAGTTAGTTGATTTTATCAGATAGGGTTTGTAATCACCTTGTTTATGATTATCTAACGCAACATACACGGTGTTCGGGTCGAACATGTCCGCACGGATATCATTCACATAAGATTCCGCTGGTATGCCTTTGACATTCTTCAGGTCGATTTTCTTCCAGTTTTTACCGCCATCGGTAGTTACTTGGATAAGGCCATCGTCTGTACCAACCCACAGAATATTTTCGTCCACAGGACTTTCTGAGAAGTTAGCAATCGTGTGGAACTCAGACATCGCAAACAGATCCCAACCCGCTTCTTTGGACCAGGTTCTACCCATCATAGGTTGTAGTAAGCGGTTGCCGTTTTTCGTCAGGTCGCCCGAAATGGGTGTCCAGCTATCTCCTCGGTTGTCTGAACGCCATACGCGTTGTGAGGTATGGTAGATGCGTTTTGGATCATGCGAAGAAACATTGATCGGCGCATCCCAGTTAAAGCGTTCGGCAGGATCACCAGGAAGCGGTTGAGGCTTGATGTAAACACCTTGCCTTGTTTTGAGGTCTACGCGCGTCAAGTTACCTTGTTGCCACTGAGAGTAGATGATATCGGGGTTACCTGGTTCGACAGCTGGTTGATGTCCGTCACCACCTAAGGTTAAGTACCAATCTTTATTCTTAATACCTTCTGCACGCCTTGTTCTAGACGGGCCGCCTTGCGTTGAGTTGTCTTGGGCACCGGCATAGACGTTGTAAAACGGGAGTGAATCATCTGGAGCGACTTTATAGAATTGTGTTAAAGGCAAGTTGGCCATAAAACGCCAGTTTTTCATGCGATCGTGAGACTGATAGATACCGCCGTCTGCGCCCATTAACACAAAATCCGGATCGGTCGGATGGAATGCCATCGCGTGATCATCAACATGTTTATGTGTTGTGCTTATAGGTGTCCATGTTTTACCACCATCATCAGACACTTTACTGTAGTTGCTGGCAATATAAACTCGGTCAAATTGATGGCGATCAGCAAAAATTTCCTGGTAGTAATGAGGGCCAGTTCCGCCACCTACCTCATCAGACATTTTAGTCCAACTCGCGCCTTGATTCGCTGAACGATAGAAACCGCCTTTGCGCTCGTCTGTCTCAATGGTTGCATAGACCACATCAGGATTAGTCGGTGAAATTGCCATACCGATCTTACCCATATTGCCTTTTGGTAAGCCAGTCTTTAACTCAGTCCAGGTTTCACCGCCATCATCTGAGGTATGAATGCCAGCACCTGGACCGGTGCCTACATAAGCTGCGATGCTTCTTTGGCGAGACCATGTTGCTGCGTAAAGCTTATCAGGGTTGTGTGGATCTATTAATAAAGACGTAACACCTGTCCACTCGTCTTCTGGCTCCAATACTAATGCCCAGTTTTTGCCTCCATCGATGGTTTTGTATAAACCACGCTCACCACCACCTGACCATAAAGGCCCTTGGGCAGAAACCCATACAATATCTGAGTTAGTAGGGTGAATAACAATATCTGAGATATGCTCAGAGGCCTTCAGGCCCATATTTTTCCAGGTTTTACCGCCATCTATAGACTTATAGACACCATCGCCAAAACTGATATGGCGGCCACCGTTATTTTCACCGGTTCCTACCCAGATAATGTCAGAATTACTTGGATCAATGGTCACATCACCAGTGGAGTATACGGCTTGATCTTCAAATATTGGTGTCCAGGTTGTGCCTGAGTTAACTGTTTTCCAGACACCACCGGAAGCTACTGCTGTGTACCAGGTTGAAGGATTTTTTTGATCAACTTCGATATCAGCAATACGACCAGACATATACGCTGGGCCGATACTGCGCAATTCCATTGCTTTAAAGGTTTTGCTACTGAACGGCGAGGAATTTTCGTTATTGTCATCGTCTGCTAAAGCAGCCGCGCTTGAAAACGTTAGGGTTGCGGCAAGTGCCGCATTTAGTATCTTTTTCATTTTTTGACCCGATTAAGGAAAAGAATAAGGTTAGAGCTTGCTCATCGTTGTAGTAAACATTTTGTTTTAAATCAACAGGCTCAGATTACAATTTGTAACCGGCCGACTATATAGAAAGTGTTATAGTATAACACCTGCGACGCGACCAATGACCTAAAGATAGGGTTAAACAGTACTTTTAGACATTGCGCTGGTTAAGTCATGGGGCTTTAGTTATTTTGAGAATGATAGAAGATAGCTTTTTGTATACCGAAGTAGTTTGTGGTGACTGAGGTGTCAGTGAAAACATAGGGGCAAATAATGTCAGGATATTGTATGAGGCATGCGTTGAAAATAACCTTGCTTGCTTCCTTCTTTTCCATTTTAAGTATCAATGGTTATGCTTCAGATAAACTGATGATTGACGGTTCAACGGGTGTCAAACCGCTGGTTGAGTCTTTGGCCAAACAGTATAAGCAAACTCAGTCGAGCGTTGTTATTAACATAGGTACAGGACTAAACCCTCAACGCCGAATTCAGGCGTTGATTGATAACGAGATTGATATTGCTATGGCCAGCCATGGTGTTGATATTCAACGTATCGCTGAGCTTGGCTTGAAAGCTCATCGAATAGCCAAGATGGCTGTGGTCATGGGTGTCAACCGTACCGTCAGCATTGAGCATGTTTCCAGCAGTCAATTATGTGATATCTACAATGGAAGGATAAATAATTGGCATGACTTTGATGGGCCAAGCTTACCCATTAAACCTCTGCTAAGACCACATAACGAAGTCGACACAGAAGTAGTGAGTGCACACATTGCTTGTTTCTCTGAAATACAGTTTTCTTCTGATATTTTGACATTCAAAAAGTCTGGGCAAATGGCTAAAGCCATTATGCAAACACCAGGCGCGGTAGGCATGACAACCTTGGTTAGGGTGGCGCAAAGCAGTGGTAAGATAAAAGCACTTTCAATCAACGGTGTTAGCCCTGACACCACCAACTTGTTAAATGGAACCTACCCACTGACGCGTGATTCATTTCTCATTACTCATGCAGAACCTACCGCAGAGGTCGGCGAGTTCCTGGTATTTGTCCGAAGTGAACAGGGGAGTGCAATTATTACCAGCAGTAATGCAGTGCCTGCGAACTAAAGTTTTTGTTTGTTTCTGGTGGTAATAGAATACCTGAAGGAGCTGGCTTTAGTCGCGAATAACAACCTCCTAAAGTATCGCTGTTCGGGCCTAAAGGCCCTCCTACAGAAAAATAGCTTTTAGACTTTCGTCAGCTTATATTGTTGAAGCCGACAGCTCTTTTCGAATAATGTCTGCGCCTGCGCTTAAAGCATTGAGTTTGGCCATCGCAACATGTCGTGACAACGGTGCCATGCCACAGTTGGTACATGGGTATAGTTTATCGGCATCGACAAACTTAAGTGCTTCTCGTAGCGTGTTGGCAACTTCTTCTGGTGTCTCTATGGTATTAGTGGCTACATCAATAGCACCTACCATCACTTTTTTACCACGAATGAGTTCAAGTAGTTCGATTGGAACACGAGAGTTATGACATTCTAGCGAGATAATATCGATAGTAGACTTTTGCAGTTTGGGAAAAGTTTCTTCATATTGTCTCCATTGTGAGCCTAATGTTTTTTTCCAGTCTGTATTGGCTTTGATGCCATAGCCATAACAAATATGCACCGCTGTTTCACATTTAAGTCCTTCAATAGCTCTTTCTAAAGTGGCAAGTCCCCACTCATTGATGTCATCAAAAAATACATTAAATGCAGGCTCATCGAATTGGATAATATCAACACCAACTGCTGCTAATTCTTTGGCTTCTTGATTAAGGATTTTGGCAAATTCCCAGGCTAGCTTTTCGCGGCTTTTATAATGATCATCGTAAAGGGTATCTATCATCGTCATGGGTCCTGGTAGCGCCCATTTAATCGGTTTTTTGGTTTGCTGACGTAAAAACTTAGCATCTTCCACAAAGACGGGTTTTTGCCGAGTCACGGGACCAATAACTGTTGGTACACTCGCATCATAGCGCTGTCGAATTTTAACGGTTTTACGTTTCTCAAAATCAACGCCATTGAGGTGTTCAATAAAGGTTGTCACAAAGTGCTGACGTGTTTGCTCACCATCACTGACAAGATCAATACCAGCTTGTTGTTGATCTTGCAATGAAAGGCGTAAAGCATCTTGTTTACCCTCGATTAACTCTTCATCTTGTAACTTCCAAGGTGACCAAAGTCTCTCAGGTTGTGCAAGCCAAGATGGCTTAGGTAAACTGCCTGCCGTTGAGGTAGGTAATAATGTTTTCATAATAAAGGGTGTCTTATAGTGAGTTATTCATTGAACGTCATTAGCCGACCATTGCTCAAGGACTGTTTGGTATGGTTTGATAAAGTGTTCTTTAGCAAACCTTCCTTGTTCATTCGCTAATTGGCTGCGTTCTTCTCGGTTGTATACAATGTGAGTTAGTGAGTGATCTAGATTCTTCAAACTCGGCTGATAACATTTCCCTGCGGCCGCATTCGCATTATAAATCTCGGGCCGGTATATTTTTTGGAACGTTTCCATTGTGCTGATCGTACTAATCAGCTCAAGGCTTGTGTAATCATTGAGCAAATCACCAAAGAAGTAAAAAGCCAAAGGTGCAACGCTATCTGGGGGCATAAAGTAGCGAACCTGCAGGCCCATTTTTTTAAAATATTGCTCAGTTAGCGAAGGCTCATTTGGCTGGTACTCTACACCTAATACGGGGTGCTGACTTTCCGTTTGGTGATAGGTTTTGTTGTCCGAAACACTGAGACAAATAACGGGAAATTTACTAAAGTTCTTTTGATAAACAGGTGAACTTACAAAATATTGAAAGAGCTTTCCATGCAGATCACCAAAATTATCAGGGATGCTGAATGTGGGCTGGTTCTTATTATGATCGAGTAGTAGAACGCTGAAGTCATAATCTCGTAGGTAAGAGGAAAAGTTGTTTCCGACAATGCCTTCGATACGCTTGTTGGTTTTGTGATCAACAATATTTGTTTTCAATATTTCGATTGAGGGGAAAGGATGATCGCTGGCTTTAATACCCATATGAACGGAAATAATTTCAAGCTCAAGAGAATAACGGTCGCTGTTAGGATTATCCCAATACGCCAAGGCATTAAAACGATTGTCAATCATCTTTAAAGCGTTACGCAAGTTCTGTTTACGGCTCTCTCCCCTCGCTAAATTAGCAAAGTTGGTTGTGATACGGGTATTGTTTGCGGGGAGATAATCTTCATTGAAGAAAATGCTGTCGATAGTGAAGGTAAAGTCGTTATTCATCGTCATCTGGTTGCCTATTTTCTAAGGTAAAACCCTAAGTTACTTATAGCTCTTTGAGGAAATTCCAATTCTCTCTTCTGATTTTCTTAGCCACTATTTTTCATAATCCACCGGAATTTATGCCTAAGGGCTAAATTAAAAATTAACGGTGTATAGTTAAAACCTAAGAGCAGAAAGTGCTTTATACGTAGAATATTTGATGAATAAAAGTGATTTAATTTCATTAATCAATGAGTATTTTTCATTGATTGTGCGGCGCTTATTCAGACACTTGATATGGATTAGCCATGTTGGTTGTCAACGGCAGTATCGACACAGTAGCAGGCCTATTTAGCGTAGGTAAGGGATAAAAACGTGACGCTGTATGAGTATTTCCACCTTAAACCTTAAAAGAGGAGTGGGTGATGGTTTATGCAGGTATCCTTTACGAAAGGTTGCTAATGACTTATTGCGTCATCATGAGATATTGATAATCACCACCCCATTTTCCTCTTGGTTATTTAATACTGAATAATGTCAGTGGGGGTCCAGGTACGATGAGTGAGTCCCGATTGTATGTCGTATTATGATGAACAACTGTAATGCGAAATACCACCAGCCTCAAAGTACTCCGTTGGCCGTAAACGATAATATTTGCTTTCTACATCCAGTGACTGTTCGTCATAGGGGTTGGTTAATACTTCTTGTAGTTCTTTGATCAGCGAATAATTGCCTTTTTCTGCTTGTTTGTAGGCAGGAACAACAAGCCACTCTCGCCACGTATATTTGGGATTAACTTGCTTCATACTTTTAGATGCTGCTTCGACATCACCATTCTGATTGACTCGTTCATGCCACTGCTTCAGCCATTGATCCCATTGAACACGCAAATCGTCTTTGGGAGGTGTATAGAAGCTTTTGTGAATACCACTAATATCGTTAGGTATCTTCGATAACTCACGAAAGAATAGGGTGTAATCTACGGATGTTCGCACCATCAGTTGCAATAAGGGGATAACGAGTGTTGAATCAAATTCATTAAGTCCTAGTTTCGATGCCCACATGTTCTCCATTTTTCTTTCCATGATGAAAGTGAACTCTTTGCAAATATTATCTAACGCCTGATGTTGAGCAGGAGTGTTTGCAAGCAAAGGCCTTAACGCTAGACAAAACATCTCAAAATTCTTATGTGCAGCTATCGGTTGATTGAGGAATGAGAAGTGGCGACCACCGCCGGTCCAAGGTTGGTATACGGGATCAAATAGCTCACAAAAACCAAAAGGCCCATAATCCAAGGTAAACCCGCCTCCAGCGCAATTATCGCTGTTGAAATTACCTTGGCAATAACCTACCCGAACCCAATCTGCGACAAGTGATGTCAAGCGATCGCAGAAGGCACGAGCCATTTGAATAATCTGCTCCTCTGTTGAGAGATTCTTATCAACATCTTCGCTGTACTCTCGTTCAATTAAATGTAGAACGATGGCTTTCAGTTCTTGTAGAGCATTTGGGTGTTGATCGCTACGTGCTCTGCGACCAAATAGTTCGAGCTGCCCGACGCGTAAAAAAGATGGTGCAACACGCGTCGAGATGGCGACGAAGTTGCGTTCCATTATTTCTGGATCCATCGAATCAGATCCATCTAGGTACCATGGACGATCAACAGTTTCTGTTTGAGAAACAAATAAGCTAAGTGAACGCGAAGTAGGTACGCCTAGTGCATGCATGTGTTCTTGCGCTAAAAATTCTCTGACGCTAGAGCGCAACACGGCTCGCCCATCCGCACCGCGGCAATAGGGTGTGCGTCCTGCTCCTTTGAGTTGCATCTCCCATCTTTTTCCGTTAATCACGGCTTCAAGTATCGAAATAGCGCGACCATCGCCATAGCCATTACCCGTTTGAAATGGGCATTGCTGAATGTATTCGGTGCCATAAATAGACAGCGCATAACCGGTAGCCCAACCAACATTGTGTATAGGTGCCGGTAGTTGTTGAGTATCACCCGAAAACAGCCGCATAAAGTCTTTCGTGTGGGCTAGATCGTCATCGAAACCGAGGTCCTGAAAAAGCGCTGTGCTGTGTGCCACATAATTAGGGTAGTCTATAGGTGTTGGCCTTACAGGTACATAGTGCCCTGAAAAAACCTGTCTTGGTTGATAATCGTCACCCAATTGAGTTGAGTGTGGATCAGGGGTCAGATTATCTAACAACGAGTAGTCAACTAACTGTGCTAGGTCTTGCAGTGTTTTCACATAGCTTTGTGTTTTGTTTGATTGCTTACTTGACATAAATTATTCACTACGTTCCATTCAGGTTGCTTATACGCGAAGGCTAATCTTGGCTACGTGTTTCTCCCTCGTCTGCAAAGAATGGGAGTAAAGATAGGCATAATAATGCCCTAGGTTGGTTTTGGAAAGTTTGTGTTTACTTGAGTCGACCGCATGGAAACTAAAAGCAGGTGCAGACGAATATTGATATGGTAAGGGACTTGATAGGAGGGTATTATAAGTTACCAAAGGGGACGTTTTTAGTCACTATTTGGCTGTATGCTGCTGGGGGGGGGCTCAGGTGTCAACGGTTTAAAAGTTCTCTCCAAAATGATTGGTTAACTGGAAAGTTAAGCGAGATATGGGTGGTTAATATACTCTTTTTTGTAACCCAATACTTAAACAGCACGGTAACTCAGAGAAGCTAAATCGACAATGCATAATTCAAATCCGTTCGTTAGTATTATTGTTCCAAGTAAAAATCGTGCTTGGTTGCACGCTGGATTGTTATCGGTTTTCAGGCATCAAGATTACTCAAATATCGAAATGTTAGTCGCTGATTCCGGAGACAATGGTCAATCTGAAAGCTTAGTGAATGTTAAAGATGATAATATCCACTACTATTGGTTAGACAACGATATAAGTGTTGGTAGCAAAAGGAATTTTTTAATCGAACAGGCTAAGGGTGAGGTAATTGTTCATTTTGACGATGATGATTATTACGCACCAAACTATGTGTCTAAAATGGTCCAGCTAATGCAGGATTATGATTTTGTCACATTAAGTGCTTGGTATAATTTAGATGTTAGAACGGGTGATTTATATTACTGGGATACGGTCGCTCGTTCTGACTATGTTTTCACCCCAGGTTTAACAACGACTGTTTCAACTAATGTTGTGAATACCATAGGTTCGCATGCAGCAAATACATGGGGTTATGGGTTTTGCTACGCCTATAAACGAAGACTCTGGGAGCAACATCGGTTTCCTGATATTAATTTGGAAGAAGATATCAGATTTGTGCAGGCGTTTAAGGATAAAGTGCCTACGTTGTGTTTTGAGGATATGTCCTGTTTAGTTGTGCATTCACTTTGGGAACATACACTTTCCTCATGCTCACCTCAATATCGGTTGCCGAGGTTTTTGCTCGAACAAATCAGTAAAGATGCATCCTGTTATTATAAGACGTTTCATAAAGCCTCTTTACTTGACGAATTCATTTATTTTAGTCGTTTAGATAGCGATGGCGGTGATTTGGAACACGTCGGAAAGATGTCTGTGAACGCTTTACTTGACCGCTGTCTTAGCTTGGGAGGTGTTGCTGTAAATACTAACGGTTGGGTTAAAAAAACGCTTAAACCACAAGAACAGTGGAGCCGCCTACCTTTGAATGGCGGCGGAATGTGGGTACATAAAGAAGCTATCGAAGAATAGGCAACAAACTGAGCAATTAGAAGTAGCATATCCCGAACTTAGGTTAGCTTAGCTCACTGAGGAATTTGTGAGCGCAGTAGCTTCTCGTAGCCATCTACCACTATTTGTAGTCCCTCAGAGGGTTCGCGAGGAGAAACTTTGATTTTCAATCTCCCAGGTTTAGCATTCCCAATCATCCGGCTAAATAGCTTGCGCTCAAAATTTAAGTGAACTTCATCGTCCGATTCGGAGATGACAATGTCTGTCTCTAGCGTGACTTCTTTTATCTCTGTCGAACTTATAGGCACTAGAGTGATCAGTGGAATATGAACGTCTCTGTATTCAATGCCATCTTCAGTTGTAAAGGGAAATTGTACCGATACTAATTTAGGTGTGTAGCTACCGGGTAATTCTGCATGATCTTTTTCCGGGGTAAACTTACCACCACTGAGCGCGTCTCTAGCGTCGGTAATTGCTTTAATGCGCTCTTCTTTTGATTGCTGGCCACCTTTCAAAGAACCTAAGGCCTTGTTCAGCTTTTCCTGTAAGTCGCCTTCATCTCCTAACTGATCAAAATACATTTCAACAAACTTACTCGTATGACGATCAACTAAAGACTCATTTGCTTTAGTAATAGCTTCCTGAATTGCCGCTACAAAGGCGTCAAACTTAATCATTTAGATCCTTGCATAGAGCTGTCTTCTTGTTTTAGAAGGTTTACTTTTAAATTTTCAAATTCTTCCATGGCATCCTTGACTGTATCATGACTCTGAGCGGCTAGGCCGATTGAAAGTTTACAGTTAGGACAAGAAAATTTTTTTCCCTGGAGAAAACCATAGGTATCGTACGGAATGGGGGTGCTGCAATCAGGGCAATCTAGTTTTTGTTCACTCATTATCAGTTGAGCCTTATGTTTTTTCTGCGTCTGTTATGGTAGTGGATGAAGCGTTCTTTTTAGCGGGTTTAACATCGTGAGGCGTAATGTGTTTAGCAAAGCTATCAATCATAGATAAGATGCCTGTAGGCAAAGGTAAAGGGCCAGCTGTTAGTTTGATTTCCAGGTTTGCTTTACTTTGCTCTTTCCGATCTGAAGTCGTCGTTTTCGATCTCGAAGGACCGATCTTTCCTCGAAGACTCATCCCTTTATCTTCACCTGTAGGCGACTTAGGTGAGTTAGCGCTTTTAAGGCTTCCCTTTTTGCTATTGCTCTCCATTGACGTCACTTCCAAATCGAAGTTAATTTCAATTTTCTCTACAGCTAAAGAGCTAAGAGGCACAATAGTTAAAACAGGTAAATTGATCATCGCTTCAACATTTATCAATTCACTGTCACCGTTTTCTCCTTCTACTATCTCGTGTCGGGTAATTGTCAAATTGATCATTCGTGGAAGGTATTTACCTTCTGATGTTTCTTCGAAGCAATACTTAAGCACGAAAGCTAGCTGTTCATGTGCCATGCTAGAGTTAGCACGCGCCGCAGCTTCTAGCGGGGCGGCAATGACTTGATCGATCAAGGAGTTGCCGCCATTTGCTGGACGAAATTGCCTAATTGTCATTTACTTTTCACTTTTACAAGCAATAAGGTATAAATTATCCCTATTCTATGGCCCGATCGTAATTGGATCTATTGCATTAGTATAGGCTTCAATGATGGTATTAACACCCTTTGGAAGAGGGAGTTGGCCAGCATGAACCAGTACAGTATATTTAGCCGAGTTACTCTTTTGATAGTGCGTACTAAAATTTGAGCTGTCGGTTTTGTCGTAACTGGCATTACCTTTAACCGTCGCAGATATTGGCCCCCATCCAAATTTTGCTTCGAAACTTCCAGACGTATGCGTCGTTGCAGTTGAAGATTGACTTGAATCTTGACCATAACTTGATTTCACTTCCATTTCGAAAGTGATATTGACGTTGTCCACACCCAAGGAATTAAGCGGAATAATTGTCAAAAGTGGCAAAGTAATAGTCGTGTTGGCCTGAGTAATCGTTGGAGGTGACGTGTTTTCGTCTATGACAGCTCTGGTTAGTGTCATGTTTATCAACGTCGGTGTTAGTGATGGAGTCGATCCCGTGTTATCTGTATCGAAACACGTATCAAGCATAAACTTGGTTTGCGTCATCCCCATAGCAGAGTTTGCTTTAGCCGCAGCATTTAATGGGCCACCAATGAGAGCATCCATAGGTAAACCAGTGAATTGTTGTGCCATTGAGACGAGGGACGGTCCTGGAACAGCCATAATAAATATCCTATTCTATAGTAGGTTATTGATACTTAGTCGCATACAACTAAACCACAATGCTATTCGTACCAGAGAAAAAAAGTACACGTTAAAAAGCTAGCAAATGTGTAGTAAAAACGCAAGTTGTTTTAAAATGATGAGTAGTAAGCAGACCATAAGGCTGCTAAGCTCATGAGGTGTTAATTATTAACTCTATGAATATTGATGGTGTTGTTTTATTTAAAACGAGAAAAGGGAAGGGAGCTTTGTTTTGAAATATAGTCCTTCGAACCTGAATCAAGAGTGCTCTCATTGGGGTAACAATATTACCGAGGTGTTTAAGGGGGACGTATCTCAATATTCACATTATAGTGCCTATAAAGGTACAGGTTGTGCTAAGACCTACAAGCCAATGAAAGAAGAGACTTACAATCCTCTGAAAAAAGATTGTTTGTATTATGATCCGTCGATAAAGGTACGTCAGTTGCAGGATAGAGGAAAGCACATTCCCATCCCCACTCAGGTTAAAAATGATAATTGTTGGCATCAAATTTTTGTGAAATTTGAAATTCGAAATGACGCAGATAACCTATTAGTAAGGTTTATTCGTTTTGGCGTGCTTCGCGGTTTAACCAGTAAAGTTTTGGATTTGAAGGGAACAATTCTTTCATCAATTAAAACATTCAAACGCTTTTGGGAAAAGTGACTCAGTAGTGGGCTTTAGGCTTACCTTTATTGTCAATCTAGCTTGCCCAAGATTCAAAGTCCTCGCCAATGATTGATTCGATAGTCGACATTGGCTGGCTATGCCAGAGTATTTCATTGGTTTTCTTTTCACTGGTATTTTTCGAATGAACTCTGCCTACATAAAAATCGAAGCGTTCGAGTGTTAGTATGTCCGAACTATCAACTTGAGTAATGAAACTGGTGTCTTCTCCGTCGTTTAATGCAGGGAAGCGGTGGTGTTGCCAGAAAGATTTATGAAAGCAAAAAGAGCCGCCAGCTATCCAACTACCAAGACGTTGTGGAAGGGCGTATAACCAAGCTTTTCTGGCTTTGGGGTCTGCATAGTACATTTGATTTATGCCACATATGCTTTTACCACTATGGAGTAAGTGAGCAACTTGATAACTAATTCGCCAATACGCGAACCAATCATCGTCATCCCAGTGCAAAATGATCTGACCTTTGGCCAAATCGCAGCAGATGTTACGTTTTTCCCCAAGTGTTACGTCACCTTTCAAATAGTAGTATTTAATTCTGGGATGGTCAGGTATAAGTGACTGCACGGGGTTACTGCCATCATCAACAATAACGAGCTCTGCTTCCTCATAGTCTTGCTTTAAGAATAGTTTAATGGCCATTGGGAGGTAACAGCCTCGATTATTTGTTGGCAAGATACAAGAAACCATAAACTCTCTATCTTCCGCATTTGCACTATTGGGGTGTGGCGTAATTTCTATAGTATCTGATGTAATACGGGATGAAACAGGGTCAGTTGATTCGTTGCATATAGCAGAAGTTTGCAGGTTGCTTTGGTGCATAGGAGCAAGTGATATTTTTATCTCGGTATCTATTGCAAAATACTTACAAACGTCACCTTTGCAATGTTCATGATAGGGCTGGCCGTCTTTCTTTTGTAAAGAGCAGTGCTTATCCTGATACCTTCTTTTGGCACTTTGCAAAAGCGTTGCATCGTTTGTCTTAAATTGCCTTGGCATTCTCCATACTAAAGCTGATTTAACCCAAATCCCATCAATACCTGCACGAGCAGCGCGAATATTATAATCCATTTCCCAACAGGGTTGATTGGCAAAGTTTTCATCAGCAGCTCCAATCACTTTTACAGTCTGATCGGTTAACATTAAGCAGAAACAGTTAAGGCTATAAAGTGGCGCAAGCGTTTGCATTTGACCATCGAACTCCTGAGTCCATCCAGCCGCAGATTCTTTATTGAAACCCGTTGTAGAGTTAGGCAATTCCTCTGCGATGCCTTGTTCATTCCAGCAACTATTGGTTGATGGCCCTGCTAACCCAGCTTCAGAATCCTGTAGCGCATGCCACAAAATATCGGCCGCTCCCGGAGCGGCAATCGCGCCGTTCTCTACCCAAAGGTAGGCTTCAGCATATCCTGATTCTAAGAATGAGTTGAAAGCACCAGCCTCGCCGACAGTGCGTTTTGATAGTACTATTCTATTCTCTATATGCTCAGGTAAGTCATCTGGAATAATCGCTTTAGAGTCGATAATAATAACGATTTCATGGTGAATACGAGTGTTAGTGAGAGATTGAACGGTACTGTGTAAATACTCCCAATTATCTGTGACGTATATTCCTATTCGTAGTTGCATGTATAAATATCTCTGCAAGTTATTATTAGAGTCAGCGGTAGCTTTATTGATTATCACGTGCGAGGTTTCGAAATGTATTGGCAACTCAAACGGAATTTATGCTACATGCCCATACGAAATCAATTTACTTACCGAGTGTGATTTAATCACCTTAACTTAATGTTTTAACATATCTAAGTCTAGGGGAAGTTTTTTATAAAATGGAATATTGATTGAATCCAGTGATCTCGAGTTTGATCTTCAAAGGAGTTTAGTTTTTGTAAATCTCCTCTCTTTTTTGAACATCCATACTTGTTATCTTAAATCAAGCAATCTTGTTGCCGTCCTACTTGCTGCATGGATGTGTTCTGCTGGAGTGTTTGATCGGATCATCGCCGCTAATCCCAGCATCGCCATTAAAAATAAAGCTGCAAGGTCATTAATATCGAGATGTTCATCCAGATCATCTGCGGCCATTGCATTCTTAAGAGCATTGAGAAAGGCATCGCGTAACCTATCCAGAAACGCATATAATAATATTTGCGCTACTTGGATCTAGTGAAGCACTTTCTGTTGCTGTGTTAGTCATCTAACATCCGCGGCCGGCAAATGTAGAAATGCCCTTTAAAGCCCAATCGGAAACTGCCGTTCGGATTGCATCAGCACCTGCCTCAGGATCTTTGATAGGAGCAAATACTATCGTAACTTGTACTTGGTTATAACGTTCTAAAGCTGCTTCGAACAGTTTTTCTTGTCTGAAATTTCCGAGAAATTCGGTAAATTGAAAACGTGAAAGCTCTTCCAGTAACGTACTCAAGGAGCTGATGTGGACAAGATTCTGAATATTCTGGGTTCACTTTCTGCGGATGCAGTTCCAGCCAAAAGAAATAAAATGTAATTTTTAGGGTTTCCAATCAAATAGCTGATTTTAGTTGGCTCAATTAGCATATGAATGTGCTATCTCAAGTAAAATGAAATCAATTGAAGAGCAGCTAAGAGCAATTGATTTGAGCTCAACCCCAAGCGCCCCTTCCAAGCGTAAAAAGTGCCTTCGGCAATGTCTAATTTGTAAGATATTTCAGTTATCGATAGGCCATGCTTTTGCTATTTAATGGCAGATACGATTTGTTCGACAGAGAAACGTTTTGATTTCATGATGGTGTACTCACATAGTATTTATCATTTCCAAATTCACCCTTGTTCTGGATTTATTTATTGGTAACGGTCAATTTCGAACAGCTAATGCCAATTGGCTATGAACAATATTCTTTGAAAATAGCTCTGATTTAGTTGTAGTCGTATTAAGTTATTCATACCTTGCTCAAAGAGGCTAAGTAATATTCATTAGCTCTGGCTATGAGTACTACATAAGCAAATAACAATCAGAATACCAACGTAGTATCCCACAGTAATACTGCTAAAATTTGCTTTTTGGTTTGGTGTTGTAGTTGACTATAACACTAAACTATCATAGAGTGACAAATGTTAATTGTAATAGAGGCGTTTATGTCAATTCAGTGGAATGATGAGCAGCCAATTTATCGTCAGCTTGAAGCTCATGTAAAAAGCTTGATCTTAGAGAGCGCTATAAATGAGGGCGAAGCTTTGCCCTCGGTTCGCTTGCTTGCCATGGAATTCACTTTGAACCCCATTACTGTGTCAAAGGCTATTCAAGAGTTGGTTCATGATGGATTGATTGAGAAAAAGCGTGGGCTTGGAATGTTTGTTGTCGACGGTGCAAGGGCTCGACTCCTGGAGCAAGAGCGGCTTAAGTTTATCAAGGAAGAGTGGCCGCAGGTTAAAGAGAGAATCGAAATGCTGGAG
>CAZVDU010000084.1:0-13752 GCA_964625615.1 uncultured Pseudoalteromonadaceae bacterium
GTTTTATAGAGCATCGGCTTACTATAAAACTGTTGCTTAAAGAATGGCAAAACAAACTCATAACCCTTCCCTACTAATAACCCAATCACAAAAAAAGAGGCCAAGAAGACGGTTATTTTTAAGGTGCTATTCATCCTCATAGGGCAGCACTCGGTCGAGTGTTAGTCGATAGGCGGATGTTCCCAACGCATTTTTGTTGGTTTCTATGGTTAATGTCCCTTCAAACCAAAACGGCTCGTATAAATCCTCGACCTCAATACCGTTTTTTGATGCCGCATAAATGATTTGATTAGGCGGTGGTGGGGGCATATGTAAACACGCCCCAAAGTAGGGAACCGCAAAAAACTCAGTCACTTTTCTTGCTTCATTAGATATCAACGGAACAACAAAACCAGGTATACGGATTTTTTTATTTTCATAAGTTCTGATGACATTGGTGGATTGCATTGCCTGTTTAAAACGCTTCACATTTTCATCGGCAAGCCAATCATCACCTAACGCGTCTAATGAGTCTTGTTCAGAACCATCCGTAATATCCAAAAATCTTGGCGGATTCAGCAATACTTTCAGGTCATCTTGCGGTATTAGTGCGACCCATTCTATTTCGCTATAAGCGGTATTTTTTTGCGCAAAAACCGGAGAAAACCACACGAGTAAAACCATCATCGTGACTACTTTTGGAACAACAGAGAAAAACATCTTCACCATACCGCATCATCAATCGTTATAGGGTATACACCACCCACACTATGTTATAACATAACAAATATAATCGTATAGAGAAAGTCATTGGTAACACTCGCAATGGAATTAACGACATCGAATGCTACTGAGAACAACGCATCATTCGCTATCCAGGTTGAAGGCGTCGAACACAGTTATCATCCATCATCTAAAAATCCTGATTTAGTCATCGAAGCATTAAAATTGCGACAAGGTGATCGTGTTTTTCTTTATGGTGATTCAGGGTCTGGAAAAACAACTTTGCTTAACCTTCTTGCCGGTGTATTGAAACCGAGTAAAGGTTCGGTAGAGCTGTTAGGCCAAGCCTTCTCATCGCTATCTAACCGCCAGCGAGATAGGTTTCGTGCCCGCCATATTGGTGTGGTGTTCCAACAATTCAACTTAATACCTTATTTAAGTGTGATCAAGAACATCCAATTAGCGAGCTACTTTGCGCCGACAAAAACAAGCGACATTGACGATACTGCGAAAGCTATGTTGTCGAAGCTGAAGTTACCCGCTGATCTAGTGCATAAGCGAGCAAGTGAACTCAGTGTCGGTCAACAACAACGTGTTGCGATTGCCAGAGCGCTTATCAATCAGCCTGAGATATTGCTGGTAGACGAGCCAACGTCTGCATTAGATGCATCTGCCAGGGATGCATTTATGAACGTACTTATTGAGACATGCCAAGCAGCCAATACCACCATGATATTCGTCAGCCATGATATGAGTTTGCAAGATTACTTCGATAAAAGTATGGCGATGCCCTTGTTATGTCAAACGGCATGTTCTGATATGGAAAATACCGCATGATGCTGCTTTCTCTGGCATGGCATAGCTTAGGTAGTCGCCGAAAGTCTGTCATTCTCACCTTTTTGTCTTTGCTTATTAGTATTAGTGTTTTATTGAGTGTCGAGCACCTTAGGCAACAAGCAAAAGAGAGTTTTAATCGAACGATATCTGGTGTCGATATTATTGTTGGCGCACCCAGCGGCCAACTAAACCTATTGCTTTATTCGGTGTTTAGAATGGGCAATCCGACCAACAGTATTGAATATTCAAGTTATCAGTCGCTTAGAGAGCATGAACAGGTGGCATGGGCTATCCCTTTCTCGCTGGGAGATTCTCATCATGGGTTTCGTGTATTGGGTACCAATAAGAGTTACTTCAAACACTTCATGTATGCGAACAAACGGTCACTTTCATTTGAACAAGGGCAACCTTTCTCTAGCATGTTCGAAACCGTCGTCGGCGCCGACGTTGCAAAAAAACTCAATTATAAGGTCGGCGATAGAATCACTATTGCGCATGGCATAGGACATACCAGCTTTACACAACATGACGAAGCCCCTTTCACTGTTGTTGGCGTACTTGAACCAACAGGCACGCCAGTCGACAAAACGGTTCATACCACACTGGAAGGTATAGAAGCTGTCCATTTACCACCAGCCCTGCTGCACAGGCTTGTCGAGTCCAATTCTGAACCGACTATTACACCCGATAACCTCACTGCTGTAATGCTGGGGTTAAAATCCAGACTAGCCGTTTTCGCTTTGCAGCGAGAAATCAACGACAACCAAGAAGACCGTTTAATGGCTATTTTACCGGGCGTCGCAATTACCGAGCTGTGGCAATTGATGGGTACTGTTGAGAATATCTTGAGGGTCATCAGCCTGTTGGTTTTAATCTCATCCTTATTTGGACTATCGACCATGTTGCTTGCGTCTATGCATCAACGTAAGGGAGAGATTTCCGTGCTAAGAGTCTTGGGTGCTGGGCCTCTGGTCATCTTTTCTCTTGTCTTATTAGAAGCGTTGATTCTAGTTTTTCTGGCAATGACCTCAGCGGTTGGGTTGATAAGTCTAACGCAATACCTTTTGGGCGATTGGCTCGCATCGAACTACGGCCTGTTCTTAAATGGAAGTCTGCTGACAACAGACACCTTAATTACGATGGCTGTGATTATAGTTGCAACGGTAATAACAGCGCTTTTACCTGCGCTAGAAGCCTACAAAAACGCATTACATAGTGGGTTATCAAAAAAGTGAGCAACCCGAATACTCCAAAGAAACCGTTTTTTCAGGATCGAATGCCTTCGATAAGAAAAGAAATAACAATAATAGTTAGGAAAAGAGATGTCACATTCTGTCATTGAGGCTCGTGCACTGCATGTGTCTTTGGATCAAAAAGAAATCCTTAAAGACTTGGATTTTAGCGTCAATAAAGGCGAAGTTTTTGCTCTTTTGGGCGGCAATGGTGCGGGTAAATCCACCACACTAAAAACCTTATTGGGTTTTATCCAACCACAATCCGGCGATATTCACATTAACCAGCAATCGGTTGTGGATAATGCTACCGAAGCAAGACGCAACATTGCTTATCTACCTGAGTCTGCTGCGCTATATGACCACCTAACCGCTATTGAGAATCTACACTATTTCCTGTCATTGGCAAATATCCAAAAACAGCCAGAGGCTATTGCTGAGGCACTAACGCGAGTTGCCTTACAGCCTTCGGCGTGGCAACAAAACATGAAGCAGTACTCAAAAGGTATGCGTCAAAAAGTGGCGTTAGCGTTAGCCTTGTTACGCAATGCACCCATCCTGTTTTTAGATGAGCCGACATCCGGCTTAGATCCAGTCGCCATCGATGAATTTAATCGTTTAGTAAGCCAATTGGCTAAAGAAGGTGCAACCGTACTTATGGTTACACACGATGTTTATGGTGCTTGCCAGGTCGCCAATCGCATAGGCTTATTACGTGATGGTCAGCTCGTAGGTCGATTTGAGGCACCCACAGGAGGTCAGATAGATACTGAAACGGTTCATGCTGCGTTTGCACAAAGGGCCGAAAAATGAACATTGCCTTCAATATCATACGAGAGGAATGGCGCTATTGGATGCGTTCCAAACTGGCGACCTCTGTGTTATTAATTTCTATCGTCCTATCTTGTGCATCGGTGGTGGTTACTGTCTTCAACATACAAGAAGCAACGCACGAACGCACACATCTGCAAGAAAAGGCGCATGAGACTTTTTTGAGTCAACCTGACAGACACCCTCATCGCATGGTGCACTACGGTCATTACTTATTTAGAGCTCCCTCACCGCTAGCGGCACTTGATCCCGGCGTGGATGCTTATACGGGAACATCCATTTTCTTAGAAGGGCACAGGCAAAACTCCGCCATGTTTAGCCAGCAACAACAAAGTGCAGGGCTCACTCGCTTTGTGAACCTAACACCTGCATTTGTTATTCAAGTCTTTGCACCATTATTGCTTATCCTTATAGGCTACAGCGTCATTACCCGAGAAAAAGAAAGCCGAACCTTAGACAACCTCTTAGTCCAAGGGTTAAGTCCGCTCATATTACTCACCGCAAAGGTCGCAGCGTTATTTTTGGCAGGCATCGTGGTTTTAGTTCCATTGATGTTGGGGAGTTTAGCCACCCTCTTTTGGGGTGAGTCACTCAGCATGATCCTATCTTTCTGGCTGGCTTACCTGTTGTATGTGGGTATCTGGTGTTTGTTAATTACCTTAATATCATGCTTTGTTAAACAAGGTAATGCGAGCTTTAGTCTATCAATAGGGCTATGGATTACCTTGTGCGTCCTTATCCCTCGCATTTCCAGTTCAACCGCTGGTGCGGCGGTAGAAGCTCAAGGGAAGTTATTGAGTGACTTTGCGGTAATCCAGCAAATGCGCAAGCTTGGTGACGGGCACAATGCAGCTGACCCCGCGTTTGAGCAGCTTAGAAAGAACGTACTAGCCCAATACGGGGAAGACAATATAGAAGACTTGCCGATTAACTTTCGTGGTGTAGTAGCAAAACACTCTGAAGCGCAGTTAACCGACGTACTTAATACGTTTGCTGAGGAACGTATGCAAAGCGAAGTAAAGCAAGCGACTGTTGCCAGACTTTTTGGTTGGCTTTCGCCTGTAGTCGCTATCCGAACTGCCTCACATACCTTGGCAGGCTCAGGACTAGAAACACATCATCGCTTTTTACGAGAAGCAGAAAAAACACGTTTTGACTTCGTGCAGTCCTTAAATAATGTGCATGCTGAAAAGCTCACTTATGCCGATGACGTCAATCGCAATAATGGTGAGGAAGCTGGAAGACGCGCACGCGTATCGTCTGACAACTGGCAAGTCTTGCAAAACTTTCATTTTACACCAGATACTCCTGCTCAACGATTGGGTAAGAGCATCTCTTCATTCATACAGTTAATGGGTTGGTTTTTGGTGTTATTTTTGATGTCTTTATCTGCGGGGAGGAAGTTGATATGAGTAACGTCTTCTCTGGCTTAAAACGAGAGGTACTTTTTGCGTGCAAACAAAAGACACTCTTAGGGCTATGGCTTGCAACCTTTATGCTGTCGAGCTTTGCGGTATGGACTGGGCTAGCCGAAGTCTCGCAACAACAACGCACTATTTCGGCATTACTGATTGCGGATAAAAAAGAGCGTGAATCTGTCTTGGCAGAACATTCTGATTTTGGCAGCGCCGCCTATTACACCTTCCATTTGACTTATTCATCGCCTTCTAACTTAGCATTTGCTGCTTTGGGCGAACGTGATACTTATCCATGGAAACACCGTGTAAGAATGCTAGCACTTGAAGGCCAGATTTATGAGACAGACACGCCAAACCCAGAGTTAGCGCAAGCTGGTCGTGTTGATTTTGCATTCGTTTTAAGTTTTCTCATACCTTTGATCATTATATTGCTGTTATACGATGTACAAGCCTCAGAACGCAAAGCGAACCGCTTTGATTTGTTAGTGGCAACAGCGACACAACCCGGGCAACTATGGTTGTTGCGCGTACTCGTAAGAATATTGATACTCGCCCTGTGCTTGCTCATACCATTCTGGGTAGCGGCAAGTGTTTCAGGCACAGGCTTCTCAACGATACTTATGGTTAGCCTGATCAGCATAATCTACGTAGCATTTTGGACAGCATTGTGTACTTGGGTTATGAGAAAAGATCATGAGCCGCCGAGGTTAGCGTCTACCCTTATCGGCATTTGGCTGCTACTTAGCGCCATTATCCCTGTTGGAGGCCATTTACTCATTAAACAAAGTGTCGAAGGTCCCAGAGGGGGCGATGTTGTCTTGTTGCAGCGAGAAGCCGTTAATGACGCATGGGATATCCCTAAACAGAAAACAATGAGTGATTTTGTTGCTGCCCACCCAGAGTGGAAAGACAACGTAGAGATGGAAAGTCAATTTGAATGGAAATGGTATTACGCTATGCAACAAGTGGGTGATATGAAAGCCAGCGAATTGTCGCATGATTACCGCGATGCGATTAGGCTGCGGGATAAGTTCGCCGGTTTTGTGTCACTTATTTCACCGCCCATGCTTGTTCAGCGCCAACTAACTCAATTGGCTGAAACAAATGCACAAGCAGCGCTTAAATACGAACAACAAGTCAGAGATTATCATGCCAAGTTAAGGCTTTTTTATTACCCTCTGCTGTTTGATGGGCAAGAATTCAGTATTGATTCCTTCAACAACCTGCCAGAGTTTTAAACGCAGCAAAGAATAAGAGAGGCTAATCCGCTGACATTTGCCTCTCTCATCAAGTAAGCATCTATCCAACCCATATCCTGCGAGACAAGCTTTAGTCGTGAGTTACGATTAACCTACTAAGTTATTCTCCGTTATAGCCTCCGTTAAAACGCACATACAAAAAGCTCACTAAACGAACAATAGCAAAACAAGCCAGAAGCTTCTTGAATACCATTGATAAATGATATGTTATAACGTAACATCACACTCATGAATAGATACTAATACTTTAATTAAAAATAACCTGTGGAGAGTTCTGACATGAACAAAATGGTTTCTGTGCTTGTCACCTTAATAGGTTTTACGTTTCCAACACTGGCGCAAGTGCATTCGCACGGTGAAGGTCAGCTCTTGATATCGCAAGATGATAAACAATGGCTTGTACAATTCATTTTACCAGCGGCGGATGTTTTCGGTTTTGAGCATGCACCGGAGTCACCGGAGCAAAGAAAACAACTTGCTCATCGAAAACATAAGTTACAGACCAATGCAGATGTTATTAATTTAGGGAAACAGTGCGTTCTTGATAACACTGAGATCATGTCAGAGGATCGCCACGGACATGCTCACGACCACCATAATATTGAGTTTTTGTATCACTTTACTTGCCAATCCCAAGTCAATGAGGCGTCAGTCAAGTTATTCGATTGGGCAAAATCTCTTCATCATTTACAAGTACGTTGGTTCACATCTAAAGGGCAAGGTGTCGATGAACTAAGCAGTAATAAACCTGACATCAAATGGTGAAGAATAGCTAAAACCAAACAATATTTAGATGATGCTATTGCATTAAGTCACAAGTTTTCAGAGGTTTACATGACCAAAATACAACAAATGACAGACAAAGCAGCGATAGCTTTTTCATTCTTGTGTGTGGTGCATTGTATAGCACAACCTTTGTTGTTCTTCATCATACCTGCCTTGCCGGGGCTGTATTTTTTAGAACACCACATATTCCATAAAGCCATCCTTTTCGCTGTTGTCCCTATTGGATTGATTGCTTTAGTCGCTGGTTATTTACATCATAAGAATCGGTATGTTTTTACTACTGGTTTATTCGGTTTAATCACGCTCACAAGTATTTCTATCTGGGGCCATGACATATTGAGCGAGCTGCAGGAGATGGTTCTAACTGGCATAGCCTCATTTATCATTATCTATGCTCATATTAAGAACTTTCAGTTAAGGCCTGAAGTGCCGGGTCGAACTCACTACTCCTCTTCATAAGGAACTACGTTGTCGAGTATCAATCCGTAAGACGACGTACCGAGGGAATTATGATTTGTTTCTATCGTTAACGTCCCTTCAAACCAAAAGGGGTCATAGAGATTTTCGACCTCTACACCTATATCAAGAGAGGAATATATCATCTGATTAGGCGGTGGTGGTGGCATGTGTATGCAGGCACCAAAATAAGGGACGATAAAGAACTCCGTCGCATATTTATTCTCGTCTAACTCTAAAGGCACAATAAAGCCAGGTATGCGAATCTGCTTATTTTCGTATGTGTCGACGACTTCAGTTGATGTCATCGCTTGCTGAAAACGATGGCTTCCTTCGTTGAATAAGGACTCATCTTGAAATAGATTAAGGGGATCTTCTTCCGTAACACCAGGGATATCAGACAAAAAGTCTGGCGTGTTGACTAAGGCTTCAATATCACCTGCAGGCATCAAATCAACCCACTCCAGTTCTTTATAAGTGGATGCTCCCGCGGATAAGTTTGAGAAAGCCATAAATAAAATGGCAACGACAGACGTTGAATTGAACAAAGTCGAAAATAGCTCTTTTGTCATAATTGATTGTGAATGGATGGGCACGGCCGCACTACAATAAATACGTTATAACATAACAGCTAAAAACTGTATAGCGAGAGCCTGAGATACCAAAAGTGAAGACTGTAAAAACGGCTAAGGAACCGCCGCTTAAGACAGAACATCCATACAGATTACCAATAATTTAACCCAACTTAGCCGCTTGAATCGCCAACCCTTCACACACCGAATTAAAAGCGTCACCTTCCATGACGGGTAAGTGCGGTAACATAATGTCTTGTAGCTCTTTCTTAACGATAGGCGACAAGCTCATACCACCGGTGATAAAGAGCATTTCAGGGTCTTCTTCACTCTTTTCTAAACACTCCGTAACTAACCCTTTAACGCGTCTTAACCAGGATTGCATTGAATGATTCAGTTCATCAGTGGTGATCTTTACATCATAATCGGGTTCGATGTAATGCAAAGGCAGGGTGATTTCGTCTTTTGTTGAAAGTAACTCTTTGGCTAAACGTGAGGAGTTAACTAGCCTAGCGGAGAACTTCTCTTCTTGCACAACCAACAAACGCTCCAATATTTTAGGCTCTTTGACCATAGATTTAGTTTGTGCGATATCGAGCCAATATTCTTCTGAGAAGAAATTATTTAACCTCGGGATATCATCAACCGCGCACATGTCAGAGTAAAAAGTCGGCGGCACGGGTAGCCCTTTAAGGGTTGCCATACCGAGTCCCATCGTTGGTGCGATAGATTTTTTGATGAGATTTTTATCACACTCCATACCACCTAAACGCGTTCCGGTAACAGACAACACATCTTGTTGGCGATCGAGGTTGGCAAGTTTTTCAGGCGACAATTTAATATTACAGATATCAGTTGTGCCACCGCCAATATCAACCACCAGCACATTGGTGTGTTTGTCGAGCGTACGTTCGATTTTATATGCTGCCGCTATAGGCTCTTCTAAAAAGCTGACCTTGGCAAAGCCTGCATCTTTTGCCGCTTGAGTCATAATGTCAATCGCTTGATTATTTCCCTCTTGGCCACGTGTTCCATGGAACTTAACGGGGCGACCAATAACAGCAGTGTCGACGGGTTGTTTCAATTGTTGCTCTGCGCTTAGCCTGAAAAACTGCAGTTGCTTAGCAATCAAACCAGCAAATGCTTGTTGCTGACCTGCTACCAGGTTAGCCCCAAGGAAGTTTTTAGGTGAGTAAATAAGACGACCTTTTTCAGGTGTTTTAAGGTAACGCTTAAAACCATCCTCTCCAAAAGCGAACTCCCCTGTTTCGACCAAACGTTGGAGCGGGATATCTTCTACCGTCATGTCTTTCAGCAGCACCTGAATAGCTTTACGCTGTATGGCCGGTAAATTATGAAACTCTGCGCGCAGGTCATCGATCTTTTTACTGTAAAGCCGTTTTTCTCGAGGATCTTGTGCTTCGTAGTAATTATCTTTGGCTTTGTCGATTTGCTCCGAAATAGTTCGCTTAATTTGCGCGACTTTCGCTTCAACCACGGAAGCAGGCGGTACAGGAAGATCATCTTTATAATAAATAAAGACCGAAGAACGGATTTTATTGGCAGATTCCAGCGTGGGATCGAGCTTTATGTATTGATGCTTCTGCCCATCAAAGTACACTACCTCAGAGTTTGACGTCCCATAATCGATACCAATTGCTGCCATTTTTACCTACGTATTTTTAAATCTGGGCGCGGATTGTAATGTAAAAATATTCGCAGTTCATTAGTTGTTTTTAGACTTTTTTGCAAGACGCAATTTATTGCTCGTCGAATTAGCGAGTCTCTTATCTGAGGATCATTTTTGAGCACACTTTGATGCCAAGTAGCCGACTAAATCGATAACAACCTCATGCGAAACCAACCTTGTACTCAAAGGGAAACATCATGCATTTGGATGTAATGGGTGAAGTCGTTGACTAAATTGGGATTTTTTTGTGTTATCTGTTGCCTTAACAATCCTTCCTGTTGCAACGCGTAAATCACATACTGACTCGCCAACAAATAAGGCATTCCCCACCCTTTTTCTTTCAAACTATTAATCTTAGCCAAGGCACGTTGGGCAGTATTATCTTGTTCGATTGTATTACCGAGCTGTCTATACACTAAACTCATGTAAATCAATGCTTCTACTTGCTCGATAGGGTTAGCATCTTGATTATTCAATACTCGAGTGAGCTGAGCTAATGCGTTGTCGTAATTCTGCTGGTAATAAGCAGTAACCCCTTGCCATAGCAAGCGAAAGCTTGGGGACTCTTCAATCGTGTTAACGCCTTTTTCTGCGAGCTGTTCATTAACATACGTAATGAGCTGCTCTCGCTGATTAGCGAACAGATAAAAGTTAACGGTGGCATTATATGTCATGGCATTGTCAGGCGCGGATGCTTGTACTTCATCCAAAAAATAACTAGCTTCAGCCAAATTGCCTTGCTGTAAATGAGCAAATGCAAGTGCGATCCTACTTTCTATCTGATCGGGTTCTTTTTGATAGGCAATGGTGGCCCATTTGAGTCCATCTGATTTCTGATAATTAAATGCCCAACGCGCTAACTCTAACTCAAGTTGTGCTGAGTCCTCTTCAAATGAAATCGATCGTATTAGCATATCCACCCCTTCAGCATACTCACCGCTTCGCAGCATATTACGTGCTAACAAACGATTTAACGTCGGGTTCAGCGGGTCAAGCTTTCTTCCAGCATCAAGCCAAGCCCTAGCTTCTACAAGGTTACCTTGATTCTGTAACGCGTTACCCAGCCACATGCGTGCGCGAGCGTTGTTTTTTTGTACTTTAGCGACTCTCTCCAATATCTCAACGGCATTCGAATAGTCACTTACAGTAAGGTAATAGAGTCCCCATATTTCTTGACTCATTGATTTATCATTCGCTTGCTCATCGACACTCTCTAATAAATCTCTTGCCTTTTCTAGCAGTGGTCCCTCACCTTCTGAGGTGTAACTGACTTTTATTAAATAAGCCTCAGCTAATGCTGTTAAGTAGCTATTCTGTGCACCAAAAGCTGTTATCAATTGAGAAAAAGTCCCAATTGCATCGTCAATTCCCTTAACGGTCCGCTTTTTTAGCTGATAGTGACCCAGCCAAAACAAATCATTGGCATTGATATTATTGGTTAGAGAAGAGGTTTTATTGATTAAGCTTAATGGAAATACCTGAGATAGGGAGCGAGTGACTTGAACGGCGATACGTTCTTGCATCACTAAGATTTCACTCATACGCTCATCAAAATCAAGAGAAAGCAGTTGTTCTAGCGTTCGTGAGTCTATGAGCTGAATACTAATTTTCACTGAATCTTGATACCGCCGAATACTCCCTTGTATTAAGTAACGTACGTCCAATTGCTCCGCTATTAAAGCAATAGGTTGTTCAGTATTTTTGAATGCAAAGGAAGATGTTCTTGCAACCACTCGGAACTGTGTTTGCTGAGAGAAAGTATTGATTAGTTCTTCGGTTAAACCGTCAGCAAAATAATCATTCTCTTTACCGCCAGAGAGGTTAAGTAAGGGCAGTACGACCAGTGATTTATCAATACTGATTCTCTCCGGCGTTCCCTCTTGGCCTCGATAAATAAACATCAAGGCAATAACAAACAAGAAAGCAATAGCAACTTTGAATACTAAGCCAACACTCGGCTTTATTGATGCCGAACTCTCGGGTACATTCGTAATCTCTGCAATGAAGCGATAGCCCACTTTCGGAATAGTTTCAATATACTTAGGGGCTTTGCTTGTATCACCCAATGCTTTTCTTAACTTAACAACCGCATTGACTATAGCATCATCAGACACAATGACGCCCTTCCAGACTTCAGCAGCGATTTCTTCTTTGCTTAACACCTTATGCGGGTGGGTCGCAAAGAATTGCAAGAGTTCCATAACTCTATATTGAACAATCTTTTCCTGACCTTCTTTGGTTAAACGGCATAACTTATCGTCTACCGTCCAATCCCCAATGTTAAGTATCGCCATAAACTTTTTTAGTAATCAGTAGTAACGCCACTTTAACGTTAAACCCAACAAACTCAACCTCTATCACAAAAAGCTAATTCATTGATTTATAAAAGGATGTTTTTTGGTTGGCAAAAAATTGTTTTTAAAACATGGAGATATACAGGGTTTTGCTAACGTGTTCACAAACAACTGGAGAAAACAAAATGAACAAACTCATCCTTCCTTTTATCGTTGCAGGCTTAACTTATAACACGGCATTTGCCTCATCAGAAAACGGGGCAGCTTGGGCACCCGACAATAAACACTTAGCACTCCATTCAAATAAAGAAGGAGGTAGTCATTTATTCATGGTCGATACTGAAACACTTCAATGGACTCAAATAACTGACTCAGGCTTCAATCGCTACCCTTCTTGGTCTAGCGATGGTAAACAGCTCGTGTTTATGAGCTGGCAAGATAATGATGAAGGTTTTTCTACCTATATAATGAACTTAGAAGACAGAAAAGTTAAACGCGTATCCAAAGACAATAAAGTACATTTAGGCCCAGTCATATCCCCTGATGGTAAGAAGATCGCTTATTGCGTAGGCGGTAAGATTCCACAAATTTGGTTAATGGATATAGACGGTAACAATGCGACATTGTTAACGAACAATCGTCAGAATGGATGCTGGCCTAAATGGTTACCTGATAATCAAACTTTAATCTTTGGTGCTCCTGGAAGGAATGCTTCTGATGATTTCGACATCGCAAGTTTGAATATAAAAACGCGCGAGTTTACTTATCTATTTGAATCAGAGGGTAATGATTGGGGAGTCACCTACAGTGAGCAAGATAACCGAATATACTTCAATTCTCTAAAAGACAGTTCAGATAAAAATATGATGACAGGTCAATGGAATATCTACAGCATGACACTGTCTGGCAAAAATGTGCGAAAAGAAATCGAAAACAGCGTATTCGACAGCACTATCGATGTTTCTAAAGACGGACGCAACGTCGCTTTTGCAACAATTGAAAACCAAGATCATAAAGTCAAACTGTTAAACATGGCGAGTCAAAAGGTCCGATCTACTTCGGGAGACTAAATACCAAGCCTACCAGTACAATGTCAAAACGAGCTAAATCACTTGAGGGCATCAACCCCGTTCAAGTGATTTAGCCTACTATTTCGGTGTTAATTTATGTACCTAGCTATCACTGTATTGATAACCTCAATATGCTTTATAAACTGCAGCTTTGCCAGCGACACAATCATACTTTTTGCTCAGAAAAAAAACACTGAGCAAGGTTGGTCAATATATCGTATGAGCCCTAATGGTTCTGACAAAGAAGTTGTTATTCCTTTTCGCTCTGGTCAAGGTGAATACAACCCCGATATTTCTTCTGACGGACAGACAATCCTTTTTAACACCTATCGTTATGGAGGCTGGAAGTTAGCAACTTTCGATATGAGTAAAAAGGTCGTTAATAAGCTAGACCAAGGGTCAGCATACTATGTTAATGGTGTTTTCTCGCCCGATGGGAAATACATTGCTTACGAGAAAAGTATAAGAGGTTCCACACATATTTGTGTCGCCAATAGCGATGGAAGTAATGAGGCACAATTGACAGGTGACGTTGGACGAGAAAATAGAGCACCTAGTTGGACACCTGATGGGAGGAATGTTCTATTCTTCGCTAAGCATAAGCA
>CAZVDU010000084.1:13852-18049 GCA_964625615.1 uncultured Pseudoalteromonadaceae bacterium
CACCTAGTTGGACACCTGATGGGAGGAATGTTCTATTCTTCGCTAAGCATAAGCAAAACCATGATATATACAGTGTCAATGTAGCGACCAAAGCTGTAAACAATATCACCCGTAATGAGAGTGGAAACGACTTTAATCCATCCGTCTCTCCTGATGGCAAAACAGTGGCGTTTTATTCTGACCGAAACGGTTATCTCGATGTGTTTACTATGCCTATTTCGGGTGATAAACAAGTCAGCCTTACCGGTCAATTGCATAGCTCTAACAACCCGTATCATTACTTTCGTGATAACAACACTTTCTGGCTGTTTAAAATATCATGGTCACCTGATGGGAAATCACTTGTTTTCTCAAATATAAAGGATGACAACCTAGATTTATTTACCGCTTCTTTGGTTAATGGGAATATCAGGCAAATTACACAATCTCCAGAGAGCGAGCTGACTCCTGTATGGGGTAAAATAAAGTAATTACGCACCCTAATACTCTTACAGTAACGTATAGCTTTTACCCATTGAGGTAATATAGATTTAACGTAGCCATGCCCAAGTGAGAAAAAGTACATATTTGTACTTTTATTTTACAAAAATCCAGTTTTATACTATGCTGACATTAGGTAACGAGAAAGGGGTGAGACATGGCACTTCAGACACAGGCTCAACAAAGCTTTGATCATCGCGATATTGCTCGCGTTGCTACATCCACCTTTTTCAATATCATGGAAAAATGGTCTGTCAAAAATGACCATCAAAAAGTGTTATTAGGGCAACCTTCTAATGGCACCTTCTACACCTGGAAGAAATCACAAGTGGTTAAACTGCCACATGACACATTAGAACGCATCTCTTATGTGATGGGTATCTACAAGTCATTAGCGATTATCTTTACTAACAAAACACAAGCCAATGATTGGATAAACAAACCCAATGAGCGATTCGACGGCAAAAGTGCACTTGAATACATGCTCAACGGCAGCATTATCCACCTTGCAGACGTGAGACGATATTTAGATGCCCAGCGTGGATAAATTTATTCCACCGAACGAAGATACTTTGTATCGCATCATCTCCAGCCAATTTCCCCCTGTTAGCGTTTTTGAGGATGTCACCTCACCAACGGACTTGGATATTGCTTTTCATATCGAATCGATGACCAATGATCATATTCAGAATGAGATTGGTAACTTAAACCTTGTTGCACGAGAAGACATGGTTTTAGGACCCGGTTCAACACCGCTCATGGCAGCCTTTACGCATATTGGAAAGCCAAGTCGATTCACCAACGGTGATGATTACGGTGTGTACTACGCCGGCTACTCCCTCAAGACAGCCATCAACGAAACGGTCTATCACAAAGAACGATTTTTGCGTGCTACTGACGAACCAGACACTGCATTAACCATGCGTTGCTATACCAATCGCAGACTGTTCGACGTATTAGACATAACAGGCGATACATACGCCCACTTGCACACAGATGACTACAAGGTTTCACAAGCATTTGGTCACGAGAAACGCAGTGCCGGACATTATGGTATTTATTACAATAGCGTAAGACATAAAGGTGGCTTTTGTTTTGCCGCCTTCAAGCCAAAAGCTTTAACGATTCCCAAACAAGCGGGTCACTACCACTATCAATACCAACAAGCACAAGAGAAAATCACGCATATTTTCAGATTAGAGAATGTTTCGTTTTAAAGTAGTGCTACATATAGCTAAACCAACCTGATTTGCTATATGTAGCGCTGAAGAAAGGCTAGTAGCCCTTTTTGATTTGCCGTGAATCCGAAACCACAGATTTCACCATCTTTCCAAATTGCTTATCCTTGGCACGCACCTCATGCAGAGATGCTGTGTTACGTGCTTGCTCCGCAAGCAATTTAAGGTAGTTATTCAAACGACGAGGCTCCAACTCCCCTGCTTCAATCGCTTGTCGAACTGCGCAACCTGGTTCACTAGCATGCTGACAATCAGCAAAGCGACAACGTTCTGCCAATGCGTCAATATCTGCAAACGTTCGCTTAACACCGTCCTCCGTATCGGTTAATTGCAATTCCCGCATACCCGGTGTATCAATAAGGACTGCACCCGTCGGCAGAAAATGCATAGTCCGTGCAGTTGTGGTGTGTCGGCCTTTGCTGTCATCTTCGCGAATACCAGAGGTTTCTTGTGTTTCGATGCCTTGCAATGTGTTAACCAATGTTGATTTACCAACACCTGATGATCCTAAAACAGACAAGGTTTGTCCGGCTCTACATTGGGCCATCAATGAATGACAGCTATTTACATCCAATGCATTAACTGATTCTACCATTAACATAGGATCGAGCGCTTGAACTGACAACCGCTTTTCTTCGGCATCACAACACAAATCTTGCTTAGTGAGCACAATAATTGGCTCAACCTCTGCCTCATGTACCAATGCTAAATAACGCTCAATTCGATTAAGATTGAAGTCGTTATTTAAGGAACAAACAATAAAAACCTTATCCACATTCGCTGTAATAAACTGCTCAGCCAATTTGCTGCCTGCTGATTTACGCTTAAACAGTGATTTACGTTCAAGTAAACGAACAAACTGATTCTGCTCGTCGAGTAAAAACCAATCACCGATAACCATAACTGGCATGGAAGATTTGACCGGCAAGTTAAGTGTCTCGCGTTCAGTACGGACAATATATTCACTGCGATGATGTGCAATAACTCGCGCTATTGTGTTCTGTTCGTATTCGTCAAGATTAAGTTGTTGTTGAAAAAAAGGTTGCCATCCAAGTTGATTAAGAGATAACGCTAAACTCATCATATTTCCTTACGCACACAGTTAAAACCTGCATACATAATCAAAAGATTTAAGATACATTGACAACAGGCGTACGCCTGCAAATAGTCAGTGCAAGTTAGAGTGCACCGGGTAAAGCGAAGAAAATAGAAAGGGTATTATTGTGTTGCGCTATTCTACTTAGCAGCTTTTACCGGGTGGGTTTTCAACACAATCATCAACAACTCCTCATTTAAAGAATCTATATACACTGCAAACATTAGCAGTTTTGACGGAAAATGGCGAATTCAATAACAACTCTTTATCAGAGCTCGTCCCCCAGCAATTTCTGTACTCGTTAATTAAGCGAGATGTGATCGAGCTAAGGCAATTAACCCGTCTGATTCTAAGCAACAATTGGTCAAATATTAATCCCTAACTGATACAACAACTTAACCCAAGCTGTACAAAAAACAACCAAAAAGTATAGTTTTTACGCTCAGGTAGCGTTATGCTATCGGTTAAATAAATGGGCTTTTCTAATAAATCTAATAACCGATAGTCGGCTATAAAGTAGGAGCCTTGTCGGAGCCTTTACTAATAATATAAAGAATAAAAGCAGCCAACTCTGGTTAACAATCAAGATATACTCATAAGCCTTACCATGAGCAATTAATGTTGATCATAGTTCAGCTAAGCTTTATGGGATTTCGTTATGGATATTAAGCTAATCTTGATTGTAGAAAATCGTATCTACCGGGAAGGAATAAGTCACTTCTTAAGTGATGAGAACAAATTCGATGTGCTGTCTGTGTTTCCCAATTGTGACTCAGCGAAGCGCACACTCAGTTTATGCGCTGTCGACGTCGTGATGTTGGATTATCATCTACCCGATGCTATGGATATGTTGTACTTCATTAAACACCACCAACCTCAAGCTAAGATCGTCATACTCAGCTATGAGAATGATAGAGACACCATACTTCAGTGTATGAAAGCAGGCATTGAAGGACTCATCACCAACAACGACAGTATGCAAGATCTTACTCAATGCATTTTAACGGTATCTTCTGGCCACCTTTGTTATCCAGCCGATAGCTATTCTGCGATACAAACAATATCACCGGTTAATTCGGTTACGCCTATGGATGTTGCTGAGGAAACCAAGTTAACATCGCGACAGATAAAGGTTCTGCGTTTGGTTGAGCAGGGCTATTCAAACAAGGATATTGCACGTACCCTCAACATCGAACTCTGCACCGTTAAGAACCACATGCACCATATACTGGGTAAGCTTGACGTTAAAAATAGATGCGAAGCCGCATCGGTCTATAGACGATCTGTCGGACTGCACTCATAACCCCCCTTTTCGCGGCTAAAGCCGCTCCTTGTATCTCTCAATGATGAATGATTAGCTATCATTCATCAACCTAGCGAGAG
>CAZVDU010000085.1:0-7597 GCA_964625615.1 uncultured Pseudoalteromonadaceae bacterium
CCGCCTATTTTGACTAAATCTGCAAATGCTGCACTGCCATGCCATCTGCGCTTAAACTGAGATGACTTGGGATAAGGGTTAGGATAAAGCAGGTAGTGATGGCTTATTGCCCATTGATGTTCAGACACCAGTCGCCAAAAATCAATGACATCGGCTCTGATGACTCGGTGATTTTCAGTGCCTTGATGGTAATGTTGGTCGTGTTTATTAATTCTTATTGCTGATTTGTCGACCCCAATGACCTTAGCATCAGCATGGCGTTTAGCTAAAACCGCTGTACTTTCACCAACACCGCAACACGAATCTAGCACAATGGGGCCCGCCCAATCAGCTAACCAGCTTTGTATGGACTGAAAAGCGTCAAGAGTGTGCTGCTCAAACGGCTTTTTACTTTCCGTAAGTAAGTGTTTGCTTACTACCTTTTCTAAGCTTTCATGTGGCCCAAGCTGATTGGACGTCACGACTCTTGAGTTTGACGAAGCCATTAAAAATTTATAGGCATTAGCTTCGTGTACCTATACCGCGGCTGATGAGCTGATAGGCAACGACAAAGAAAACAACATTGAACAGCACCAAAACAAGTAGGGATGTGCTAAAGGTAACGTCAGAGGTTCCTAGAAAACCGAACCGAAACCCATTAACCATATAGACGACAGGGTTTACTTTGCTGACCCATTGCCAAAACTCAGGCAATAACGATAGTGAGTAAAAAACACCACCTAAGTACGTTAAAGGTGTCAACACAAAGGTTGGAATAATGCTGATATCGTCAAATGTCTTTGCATAAACGGCGTTAATTAAGCCTGCCGCTGAGAAAAGTGATGCAGTCAGTATCAGAACCAGAATAAGTGACGCTAGGTTGTGAATACGGATATCGACAAAAAACAATGACACCACTGTAACGATAACACCAATGATCAATGAGCGAGCAATACCACCGCCAACATAGCCGAGTATCAGTATCCAATGGGGAATAGGCGCAACCATGAGTTCTTCGATGCTGTTTTGAAACTTCGCACTGAAAAATGAAGATGATACATTTGAGTATGAACTGGTGATAACCGACATCATGATCAACCCAGGTACAATAAACTCCATGTAGCTGAAGCCACCCATTTGACCGATACGACTACCAATCAGGTTCCCAAAAATAACGAAATAGAGGGACATAGTAATGGCCGGTGGGACTAATGTTTGTACCCAAATGCGTAAGAAACGGGTACATTCTTTGATCCAAATTGTTCGCAGAGCAACCATATTACGGCTAGACATTGGCGGCCTCCTCAGTCGCTTTGTTTCTGCCATCCTCAACCAACCTTACAAAGAGTTCTTCTAGCCTGTTGGATTTATTTCTCATACTAAGAACCTGAACATCTTGTTCGCTAAGTTGTGTAAAAACGTTATTTAAGCTTGTGTCTTTCGGGACATCGACTTCAATAGTGTGGTCATCTATTTGTCTTGACGTAAAACCATCAAGCACTGGCGATTGTTGCATTGGTGAGGTATCTAGAACAAAGGTTTCAATGTTCAATTTCGAAATAAGGTTTTTCATGCTGGTGTTCTCGACAATGGTGCCTTTGTCGATGATGGCAATGTTACGGCAGAGCATTTCTGCTTCTTCCAAATAATGCGTGGTCAGTATGATAGTAATGCCTTGTTCGTTCAGCTCGGTCAGAAAGGTCCACATTGAACGGCGTATTTCGATATCTACACCTGCTGTTGGCTCATCGAGGATCAGTATTTTCGGCTCATGCATTAATGCACGAGCAATCATTAATCGGCGCTTCATACCGCCAGAAAGCTCTCTGGCACGAGCGTTTCTTTTGTCCCATAAATCAAGTTGGGTGAGGTATTTTTCTGCACGAACTTTCGCTATTTTTCGTGGAACACCATAATAACCTGCTTGGTTTACCACGATTTGCAAAGGTGTTTCGAACTGGCTGAAGTTAAACTCTTGAGGCACGAGACCAATGCAAGTTTTAGCATTGACCAGCTCTTTATCAATGCAATGGCCTGACACATGCACACTGCCTGAAGATTTGTTTACCAAAGAACTAATGATGCCTATAGTGGTTGATTTTCCTGCGCCATTAGGACCGAGCAATGCAAAGAAATCACCTTGCTCGACAGACAGGTTTATACCTTTAAGTGCTTGAACACCACCTTTGTAGGTTTTCTTCAAGTCTTGAATATCCAGTGCTTTCATTCACTCGCTCTTGTTTTATTCATTTATTGGGCCTCTGGAACGAAACCCTAAAAGGTTTTTAAATGCATAGGAAAGAATACATGCATTTCTTTGTCTGGTTACGAATACACCCAACCAGCTCGCTATTATGACAAAAACTCGCCTACTTATCGCGTTAAAATAGCCAATAAGTATTATAATAATTTAGACATTCATAGTGAGAATTATCATGTGCACCATCGGCGCTATTCGATTAGATGACAACAATATCATTCTGTTCAAGAATAAAGATTTCGCAGACGTTGGTTTTAATGACAAGGTTGTACTGAATGAATCCTACTTCGGGCCTTTGGGTTTGGAAACCTTTGATTTGGCAGGTGCCGAATCGGTTTTCTCAGGGCTGTCTTTAGGTGCAAATAAACACGGCCTTATGGCGTGCGTGAATCATGTAAAGAGCACAGGCGATAATGCACTGAACTATGACTTGCTTGTTGAGAGCGTAATGAAAAATTGCCGTGATGTGGATAGTGCTATTGAGCATATCAACGATCTGTTGAGTGGTAGCCGCTACTGGTGGGGAAACTTGGTGTTTGCGGATAAACACAAAACAGCCGTTGTTGAGGTGAGAGATTCACAATGTCGTGTTGAAATCGATGAGGGTAAAGTGTTTCGTACCAACCATCAACCAATGTTTGGAGAACCTAAATCGCCTGATAATATCGAATGTAGCGCGTTACGTTATGAGAGTACTTCTAAGAGGTTGAATAATTTATCTTGTATTGAAGACGTTTTAACAATGTTATCGACACACGATAGCGATAACGGGGAAACTGGCATATGTAACCATTCATCATCCCTTAAAACCGTGTACTCTTATGTTTTACACTTGGTGGATGATCAAATTCACCTCTATGTTTGTCAGGGCAATCCTTGTGAAAGTAACTGGAATAAATTACTTATACCTTTAGGCCGATATTGGTCAAAAGCATCGGCAGAAGACTGCTTTAGGCATTATCCGACCAGACATTAATATTATAGCCTTTCGTTGCTTATGCTCCTATGTTATTCATTCAGGATATCGCTCCGCCATGATTTCGATAGAACGTCGAATAATCTCATGGAGGACCGTTTGATCAATGTCCGATAGCCTTTTAATGTATAAACAAGATTTACCTACTTTGTGTTTGCCTAGTTTAGTTAACTGCTCTTCAAATTCACTAAAGCCAGGCATAATGTAAATCGAGATATTTTGTGCTCTTGGTGATAATCCTACTCGTATAGCGTCGCCTTCTCTGCCACTTTCATAACGGTAGTGGTAACTGCCAAATCCGATAATAGTGCTACCCCACATTGCAGGAGTCTCGCCTGTTATATTTTGCATGAGCTCTATGAGTTTATTGCAATCATCACGTTTTTTTTCATCTTTGATGTTTGCAATAAATGTCATCACGTCATCATTATTTTGAACAGTTTTATTCGCTGCCATAACGCTTCATTCCTGCTTTTAGTTTCTTATCTTCATTTTAAGATAGTTCGAAATAAGGTTCGCATAAAGCAGGTCTTTAATTCCAGATATATCGTAACTCTTTACAAACTTATTCTTTATGGAGCTTTCATGCCTAATTCAGGTACGTCAAATAAAAAGAAGATTCACTGGTCAGTTAAATTCGGCATAGTCGCTGTTTTGGTTGTTGTTGGTTATTTGGGTAATAAGCAAGTGCAAAGTTATTTCGGACAACAAGCTATCGATAGTACGGGGCTTGTTGTGTTGTCTTTAGATGAAGCGATCGCCAAAGCCGGGCAAGACGACAAACTTATTCTAGCTGACATGTCTGCTATTTGGTGCCCAACTTGTCGACGCTTAGATAAAGAAGTGTTCTCAGATGACGATGTTAAACGTGTGATCAATGATCAGTATGTTTTCTCGCGTATTGAGTATGAATCAGATGAAGGAAAAGCTTTTATGGAACGATACAAAGTTCGCGGTTTCCCAACCTTGTTAGTACTGAACTCTGCAGGTGAAAAGCTAGGGCAACTTCGCTTAACATTCGAGCCTTCTGAGTTTGTCGAGATGATTGATCGTTCTTGATAGATTGTATCAATTCGGGCTTCTATTAGAAGGCATCTCGCCAAATACCAAGCATGCTAAAGCTTGTGCGCAACGCTGAAAGTGTTAGGGTTATGAAGAGTAATCCTAACAGGTAGTAAACTGCTCGTTGGAGTCTGATTTTCAATCTTCGGAACCATTTCAACTCTTTTGTTGGTTTTGCAGGAACACGGTGAAATGTAGAGATTAGGAAATGGAGATTTGCGCTCCATAAGGTTCCCAACACACTCGGCATCAGGTAAATATCGGTTGTAAATCCTGCTAATTCAAAGATCGTACAAAAGAATACACAAAACGAGACAAAACCGAGCAGTAGAGTGAGCGGTTTTGCCCATTGTAGTGTTCTCGAAACGGAGCCCAATGTTCCTATCATTGACGAGCAGCTACGATGATATCCTATTTAAACAATGCGTTAAGGTAGGCTGCGATACGAACGCCGCCTTGAGAGAGTCGTTTTTTTACAGTGTTAATGTGCTGATATTTATAATCCCATGATATGCGATCAGAGTCTGGGTAGAGCGTGTCACGAATTTGAGTGCTTTCTGCAATCCAGACTTGTGGATCAGCAACTTGCCACTCTTTTGCCTGTTTCTTCGAGATACGAACCGAAAGCCAGTTAGTCCATTCTGTGTAAGATAATTGTTGACCATCAATTAAACCGCTATCCCAAACCCTGTGCAGGTTTGAATCTTGTCCAAAGAAAGTTAGCTTAACATCATTGCCACCCCTATCCGTGCCGTTTCCTGCATGCAGTGGCTGATGCAAGTCGCCAACAATATGAACGATAAAGCGAAGCGCTAACTGTTTTTGTTCTAATGTCGACTTTGTGTCTTTTAGAATAGCTGAAAACTTCTCCAAGGCAGTGACGGAGTCACCTTGCGCTGGCGCACCAATTTCTGGGTAAGCTTTGCCTTCAGGTACACTGACATAATGGTAAGGCGAGGCTGTTTTTTGCCAGAAATCGGCAGGGTTTGAGCGCATTTCATCTGGCCATGTAGAGGCTTCTGCTAATGATTCTGGGCCTAGGATTTTCTTGATCTGCGTTTTTGCTTTGTTTGTTAAGTGCTGTTCAGCAATGGCACCTGTTATGCGGTGTCCTGTTTGCCCCCACGCCAAAACATAAGGCGTTACGGAGATTAATAATAAGGAGGCTAGGAGTTTTTTAAACATAATTCTGTCTTCATTAAAGTGTTGTAAAATTCATACGTAAATATGGAATAGGCCATAAGCAAAGATCAACATACTCTATAAGTATGAAACTTTCGTTATCTCTTGAGGCGCAATAGTTTAATGCTTATACCCCCACCTTTCCATCAAGATCTGTTCAATACCTAGGTGATCCAAAATGCGCGCCACAACAAAGTTGACCAAATCATCAATATTTTCAGGGTTATGATAAAACCCAGGAGCCGCGGGCATAATGGTTGCACCTGCTTGCGAGAGCGTTAGCATATTTTGTAAATGGATGCTTGATAGCGGCATTTCTCGGGGGACTAAAATAAGCTGTCCTCTTTCCTTGATAACCACGTCCGCAGCGCGTTCTATCAAATTGTTACTAGCCCCTGCCGCTATTGCTGAAACACTGCCAGCAGAACATGGGCAAATCACCATCTGCTTAGGAGCAGCAGAACCTGAGGCGACAGGCGAGAACCATTCTTCCTTGCCACATACAACGAGTTGTCCTTCTTTAGCATTGTATTTCTGGCTTAAAGATTCAGTTGCTGATTCCGGGTTAGCGGGTACTTGCAGGTTCTGCTCGGTTGCAAGGACAACACGACCTGCTGATGATATGAGCAAGTACACGCGATAATCGGCTGCCAATAACACTTCCAATAATCGCAAGCCATAGGGCGCACCAGAGGCTCCTGTTATCGCTAGGGTAATATGTTTTTGAGAATGATAGGGGATATTGTTAGCCATGTTTTACCCTTAATTTGTTTAATAGCTTTTCATGAATACCGCCAAAGCCGCCATTACTCATAATAACCACATGATCACCTGCTTGCGTGTGTTCAGCGATTTGGTTTATTAATAAATCGAGATCGTCGAAAAGTTCAGCAGGAGTTTCGCTATTATCGATACAACCAGAGAGGCTTGATTGCTGAGCATCTTGTTTTGCTTGATAAGCCAATACAGCGTCAGCTAATTGCCATGACTGTGTTAATGTGTTTTTGTGGACACCCATTTTCATGGTATTCGATCGAGGCTCCAAAACAGCGAAAACTCGCGCCATACCCACTTTATCTCTTAAACCTTTTAGTGTTGTTTCGATAGCTGTCGGGTGATGTGCAAAGTCGTCATACACCGTTATATCATTAACACAGCCCCTGACTTCCATACGTCTCTTTGTATTAATATAGGTGTTTAGTGCGTCTATCGCATCCACTGGTCGAACACCGACATGCCTTGCTGCTGCAATAGCCATTAAGCCATTGGCGCGATTGTGTTCACCTTGCAAATTCCATTTAACACGGCCTTGAAATTCGTTCTCAAAAACCACGTCGAAAGCGCACCCATCATCACTAATGTTGTTTACCTGCCAGTCATGGTTTGCTGTTTGACAAGGTGTCCAACAGCCTTTGTCTAAGGTGTCTTTTATGTGTTTGTCATCATGAGGATAGAGCACTAAGCCATTGTTAGGCACCATACGGATTAGATGATGAAACTGTGTTTGAATTGCAGCAAGATCAGCGAAAATGTCGGCATGATCAAACTCAAGGTTATTCATGACTAGGGTACGCGGACGATAGTGTACAAATTTCGAACGCTTATCAAAAAATGCCGTGTCGTACTCGTCGGCTTCAATCACGAAAAAGGGGGAGTCGCCGAGTCTTGCCGACACGCCAAAGTTTTGAGGGATACCGCCTATCAAAAAACCGGGTTTCATTCCGGCATGCTCTAATATCCATGCGAGCATACTGCTGGTTGTTGTTTTGCCATGCGTTCCTGATACAGCAAGCACCCACTTCTCTTTAAGAAAATTATCCAAAAGCCATTGTGGACCGCTGGTATAAGGAATATTTCGTTCAAGTACGTACTCAACGGCGGGGTTACCCCTCGACATAGCGTTTCCGACAATCACCATATCTGGTACAGGTGAAAACTGCTCGGTTGAATAGCCTTGTGTGAGCGCTATACCGAGGTCGGTCAACTGTGTGCTCATAGGCGGGTAAACATTGGCATCGGACCCTGTGACTTTATGGCCCATAGCCTGAGCCAGTGCCGCAATGCCTCCCATAAAGGTGCCGCATATGCCTAAAATATGTACGTGCATAAGATGGAATAAATCGAATAATAGTAATAGG
>CAZVDU010000085.1:7697-17911 GCA_964625615.1 uncultured Pseudoalteromonadaceae bacterium
GGCGTTTTAGGCTCTACTTTGAGTGAGAATGTTCAAGGCGAAACGCAGAAAAAGCTCGATGTTATATCGAATCAGATACTCAAGGATATCTTGAGCGAGTCAGGTTATGTCAAAGCTATTTCTTCTGAGGAAGAAGAAACGGTTGTTCCTTGTAATCCAGAAGGTAAATACTTAGTCAGTTATGATCCGTTGGATGGATCGTCAAACACCGATATCAATAGCTTAATTGGGACCATATTCTCGATTACACATGCACCGCAATGGATGGATGCCGATGATCCTTCTGCATTCTTACAGCCTGGTACACAGATGGTTGCTGCTGGTTATGTGCTTTACGGCCCATCTACTATGCTAGCCATGACAACAGGCCGTGGAACACACTTATATACGCTAGATAAAACCCATGGTGGTTTCTTACTGGCAGAAGAAAACATCAAAGTGCCGGAGCAGACCAAAGAGTTTGCGATTAACTCCTCTAATCAACGCCATTGGGAAGCACCAATGCAAGATTACATTGCTGATTTGTTGATGGGATCTGAAGGACCTAGAGGTAAAGACTTCAATATGCGCTGGGTTGGCGCTATGGTGGGTGATATTCACCGTATTTTATGTCGTGGCGGTATTTTCTCGTACCCATTCGATAAGCGTAATGCCACCATGCCAGGTAAGCTTAGATTGCTTTACGAAGCCAATCCTATGTCATTCTTGATAGAACAAGCTGGTGGTGCTTCCTCTACAGGCGAAGGCCGTATTCTTGAAGTAATGCCAACAGAAATACATCAGCGTGTTCCTGTGATTATGGGATCGAAAGAAGAAGTTGAAACGTGCGTAAGTTATTACACTAAATGAACATGGCTGCCAAAGCTGCGGCGGAATTATTACGCCGTCGACAAAATGATGAACAAGGCGGGCGCTTAGATGATGCTATTCGCCCAACGAGTATTGACGATGCTTTGGCAATACAAGCAGAGATTGTCAAACAAAGCTCAAACGCTGTAGGTGGTTGGAAGTGCGTTTTACCGCTTGAAAATGGCAACATTATCGTTGCACCTATTTTCGACCACGAAATCCAAACAAGCTCGCCTGTTAAGTTAGCAGCTGATAACGGACTAGCGATGGTCGAGCCAGAAATTGCCTTTGTGCTAGGTGATGACTTACCAGCTAGAGCAACCGATTACTCCGAAAGTGAAATCGACAAGGCGATAGCTCATTGCCATATGGCACTTGAATTGACAAAGTCGCGTTTTAGAGCAGATAGTGGCTTTGATTATTACGAAATGTTCGCCGATTGTTTTATTAATCAGGGGATCTTTATTGGTCCTGAAATTGACAAAACCACCGCTTATAATATTCCAACGATCCCTATTACAATTAGTACGTCGGAAGAAAAGAAAGAATACGACGGTGCCCACCCCAATTTAAGTGCGCATAAGCCTGTCTATTGGTTAATTAATACCATGTGTCAACGCGGCATTAGTTTTAAAAAGGGACAGGCTATTATTACTGGGTCTTATATGGGATTAGTGGACCTGAGTTTTGACACGGCTTACGAGATTGAATACAAAGGAATAGACTCATATCCCGTCACCTTTAAACACAGATAGACTGTTCGTTAAAACGGTTCCCACCGAAAGGATATCCGAGGGAACACGTTCGTCAGATCAACAAAGTCACTTTAATGGGAAGTTGATATCCGTTATCAACGCTTTATTTTCCACCTCTTTAGGGTCATTGCGATAAACTTCAAAGGGGTGAATACCTTTGGAGCACTTAATTTCTTTCTGGCGCTGCATATTGTATAAGGTTGACCACGCGTTACCTAAATGCTCGTAAGAACCTACATGACGTATTGTATAGACCTCTGTTGCCGGTATTTCGCCTTTAACAAACTGTGATGGCAAATCAGCAGGAATACCTATCACAGGGACAGCTGACGTGTAGGTCACATTGCGTTTTACCATGCCCCATTTGTGATAAATCGAAAAAGGTTCACCCTTGCTTAAATCAGGTTTATCTTCTAGGTATTTTTCCAGTGATGAAAAAGCAGCCTCCATAGTGGGGCCTATATCATCTTGATGACAGCTTACCTTTACACCTATGTATTTTGTCGCTGGGTATTTGGAGGTTCCCTTAAAATCTAGGGTTGATTTGATTTCCTTATCTTCAATCATTTCTTTCAGCATACGCAAACCGCGATCGTAATCCATGCCAATGAAGGCAATCATCATCTTTTTCATCCAGAACATGAAAAAGGGCAGTGATGTGTCCATTACCCAAGAAACATTGACACCGTCGCCTGTTGACTCAAGTAAGAAGTGCACATCGGCTGTAGATTTCCATGGTGCGATAAAGTTAAGTTTGTAGTTAATACGCTGATGGCCTTCTTCAGACAAGAGGCTCATATTGCCTGAACCTACACGTTTACCTTCCCAGGAGTATGAACGGTTATCTTCAGCAACGGTGAGTGTTGCTTCGGGCTCCATAATCAACCAAGGCGACCAGGCTCGCCAACTGTGGAAATCGGTCAAGGTTGCGTGAATATCTTCAATAGGTGCATTGATGGTAATGGATTTGACGACATGGACAGCAGGCATAATGTTTCCCTGTTATTGTTTTTATTGATACGGATTCATCTCTATATAACATAGCTAAACATGCTCAACGGATCAAAGTCAGACCAGTTCGCATTCAATATTCTTTGATGTTTCTTTGATAAGGTCGTTGAAACAGGTTTGGGGTAGAATAAACCATCGCAACTTTTCTGCTTCTTCTGGTAGTGTTAACTCAAAGTGTAGTCTCTGGTATTCAGGTGTCAGTAGCACGCTTAAAGCCTCTTTTAACAGCGCCTTGAAGTCAGGCTTATCATTGCTTTTATGACGATTCGGCTTGTCTGAGAAAGATAAGTGACGCAGTGATAATGAGTTGGAAATGTTGTCACCCTGGTATCGCCAGTTAGAGGCTTTATCAAGTTTATAAAAAGGCAGCATTCTCCAACCATGCTGAGAGACCATTTTGAGCGCTTGAAGAATATAATCAAACTCTTGATTTGAGATAAAATAGTTAAAGTTCAAACGAACCCAACCAGGCCTTAACGTTGTGTGGCCATTGTCAATAAACGCTTCTATTTGTTGACTTGTATAGCTGTCTATATCCAATAAATGGTGCCCGTACGGACCTGCGCATGAACATCCTCCACGAACCTGAATACCAAATAGGTCGTTAAGCAATGCTGCGACAAAGCCGTAATGTAGCTCTTTGTTCTTATACTTAAAACATAGTGAAAAGATGGAAAGTCGTCGTGAATTCCTATTCCCTAGTACTTTTATTTCAGGGGTATCGCTAAAAAATGCTAATGCCTTGTTGACCATCTCCGTTTCTATACTTTCTATGGTTGATGTCCCAACCTCTTGTTGTAATTTGAAGACTAATCCCGCACGAATAGACTCAACAATAGCAGGTGTACCGCCTTCCTCTCGCCGTTCAATATCATGAATGAAAGTATGGTGGCTCGGGGTTACGTAAGACACTGTGCCGCCGCCAACTGTTGTGGGAACTGGATTGTCTATGACCGATGCTTTTATGGCTAATATGCCTGGTGTACCTGGGCCACCAATGAATTTATGTGGCGAGATGAACGCGGCATCTATCGCATGTTCCGCATTCATATTGATTTTCATGTAAGGAGCCGCGGCTGCATAGTCCCAAAAAGAAAGTGCACCGTGTTCTTTTAAGACGGCAGTGATACTCGGGACGTCACTTATTATGCCTGTCACATTAGATGCAGCAGAAAAGCTGCCAATTTTCAATGGTCGCTTCGCATGACGTTTTAGCTGTTGCTCTAGTACTAAGGTATTTATCGCCCCGTGTTCATTGAGTGGGATGACAACAACATCAGCAATACTTTCTCTCCAGGGCAATTCGTTAGAATGATGCTCATAAGGACCAATAAAAACGACCGGCTTTATGCTCTGTGAAAAGGAGCGACCACCTGATGTTTTGTTGCTACTAGTATTCGCTTTGCGGAGCCCCAAAATATCGATCACTTTATTGATGGCAGCTGTTGCACCAGAGCCACAAAAAATAATCTTGTCATCGTGGGTTGCGTTGATCGCATTCTTGATAATATCCCTTGCCTCTTCTCGAAGGTGTGTTGTTTGTGCGCCGGTTACTGATGTTTCGTTGTGTGTGTTGGCATAGCAAGGTAGTACATGTTTTGTGATGTAATTTTCTATAAAAAATAAACTCCTGCCAGATGCCGTGTAATCAGCATAAATGAGTGGTTTATTACCAAAAGGTGTCTTTATTAGCTGATATTGACCAATCACTGACGTTGCGATCTTTTTAACTAACGGGTTCATTTCATTCTCCATCTACATAAAACATCAATATATGTTGATGCGAGAGAAACATTGTTTCATTTGTACCTGTAACGTATATTACTTTCGAACAAACGTTCTAATTTTTAGTTCTATTGATGCTTTTTAGGTGAATTAATGATGATAGATAGAATGGATCGCTTACTATTAGATACCATGCAACGAGACGCTTCATTGTCTGTAGGCACTTTAGCGGAGCAAATTGGTATATCAAAATCAGCTTGTTGGCGCAGAATCCAAAAGTTAGAAGAAAATGGTGTTATTCGGCAGAAAGTGACCTTGCTTGAGCCTGATAAGGTCGGTTTGGGCTTAACCGTGTATATCTCTGTCAGGACGAATCAACACAACGCTCATTGGGCGAAGCAATTTAGTCAGACGGTAGAAAGTATCCCGGGTGTTATGGAAGTTTATCGAATGGGCGGTAATATTGATTATTTGATTAAAGCTGTCGTAGCCGATATGGCAGGCTATGATCACCTCTATCAAAAGCTACTGAGTGCTGATTTGTTCGAAGTCACGGCTGGTTTTGTGATGGAAACGATAAAACAAACAACTGCTTTACCGTTACCACCCTAACGCTGATATGTCGGGAAACTTATTGAGTGGCCTCAATCAAATCTACCTTCTTAGAGGTGTCTTTACTAAAGAAGTTGGCTATGTTGTCAAGGATCAGGTAATTCACTGGCACTAATACCAAAGTAATGACAGTGGCAAACAAAATACCAAAGCCTAACGAAACAGCCATAGGTATCAAGAACTGAGCCTGTGTCGACTTCTCGAATAATAGTGGCATCAGCCCGAAGAATGTTGTCAAACTGGTTAGCATTACAGGCCTTACTCTTGACGCGCCAGCTGTTAAAACACCATCCATTAAACTGTAGCCTTCAGCGCGCTTTTTGTTAATGAAATCAACTAATACAAGTGAATCATTAACGACAACACCTATGAGCGCTAACATACCCAATAAACTCATAATGGATAAGCTCATGCCCATAATCCAGTGCCCTATGATGGCACCAAGAATACCGAACGGGATAATGCTCATTACTGCCAGTGGTTGCCAATAGGATTTAAACGGGATCGCTAACAAGCAGTAAATAACAAAGAAGACAAAAATAAGCCCCCATTTCAACGAGCTGAAAGACTCACGTTGTTCTTTCGCTTCACCTTCTAGCGAGTGCGACATATCTGGATATTGCAACACCAATTCATCCAAGAATTCCTTTAGATTTGCCTGCAAGATTGTCATATTGGTATTGCCTTTCTCAACATCAGCCGTGATGTTGGCTGTTCTGTAGCGGTCAATACGATTGATCGATGAAGGACTTTGCCCAGGTATCAACTTGGCGACATGGCCCAATGGAACAGAATCACCCGTTGGTGTTTGCACTAGCACTTGTTCTAGCGTTGCTACAGATTGCCTCTCTTCTAACGGTAATCTAACCATCACTCGAACATCATCACGGCCGCGCTGCACTCGCTGTACCTGCGCACCAAAGTAGGCATTACGTATTTGAGAAGACAAATTGTTGCGTGTTAGACCCAGCGCTTTACCTTGTTCAGTTAGCTCGATTTGTAGTTCCTGTTTTCCGTTTGATAGGCTATCTGATATGTCGAACACGGTTGGATACGTTGCTAAGTGCTCTTTGATCTTCTCGGAAGCTTCACCAAGGGTGACCAAGGAATTACCACTTAGGCGCACATCAATAGGATCTGAACCTCTGCCTATTTCGGCTCTGAATGTTAAACTCTCTGCACCTGGGATAGTGCCAATAGCGCGTCGCCACTCGCCGAGTAACTGCCGGGAACTGATATTGTAAGAACGCTGTTCTGGTGGGATAACCTCAAAACGCACGCGCCCAACATTAGCATTACCGCCTCGACCACCTGTCGTCGCCAATATATTCAGAATAACGCTTTCACCCGTTTCTTCATCAATGTGATCTTGTTTTAGCTGGTAAGCCGCGTCCGATATTTTAGCGATAAAGCGGTCGGTCACTTCATAAGGTGTGCCTGCTGGCATCGTTAAATTCATGCGCACAGTTTCACTAGGAATACGTGGGAAAAAGACAAATCGAGTCCAGCCACTTGTTACTAGCGCAATGATAATGATAAAAGCAGCGACAAAGCTCATCAGAGTCACACTTTTGTTACGCAAAGCAAGGTGTAGCAAAGGTTGGTAGTACTTAATGATAGACGCTTCAAATCCATCAGCGAAACGTTGTTGCCACTGCTCAAAACGATTTTGCTTCGATTTTTCATTACGCAATTTCACGTACTTTAAATGTGCAGGCAGCACGAATTTTGATTCAATCAAAGAAAATATTAACACGGGAATAACGACGATAGGCAGTTGAGCAAATAGTGCGCCTCGCGCGCCATCGATAAAAGCTAATGGTAAAAATGCGGCGACTGTTGTCAATATTCCAAAGGTGACAGGTGTTGCTACTTCTTTAGTTCCTGCAATAGCCGCTTGTTCACCCGATTCGGCATTACGCATGTGGGTGTAGACATTCTCACCTGTCACTATGGCGTCATCGACTACAATGCCTAACACCAGGATAAAACCGAATAAGCTCATTACATTGATGGTCGCCCCCAAGAATGGCATGGCTATAAAGGCCCCCATAAAGGACACAGGAATGCCGACGAATACCCATATGGCAATTGAGGGACGTAAGAAAAGGGTAAGCAGAGCGAGAACTAAAATACCGCCTTGTGCTGCATTGGAGATTAATGTGTTTAGGCGGTTTTTGACGATTTGTGAATCATCGTCCCAATAGCTTAATTCATAACCGACAGGCAGCGTAGCTTGGCGTTCGCTGATATAGTCTTTTACTAAGTCGGCGACTTCTACAGCGCTTTGCTGTCCAATACGGAAAACAGAAATAAATGCGGCTTGTTTGCCATTAAAGCGAGTACGTACTGGCGATTCTTCAAAGCCATCATTAATCGTTGCGACGTCTCTCAGTCGAATAATGCTACCATCAACATTGGTTTTGATGACTATCTGGGAAAAGTCATCCTTACGATAAGCCTGTCCTTTAGAGCGCAGTAAAATATCACCGCCTTGTGTTCGTAAGTTACCGGCTGAAACATCCAGCGAACTGGCGGCAATGGCTGAACTCACTTGACTTAAGCTCAGTTGATACTGTCGTAAAGCTTCCTGAGATACTTCAATGGTGATCTCATAATCGCGAACACCGTCTAGCTCTAATTGGGTTAAACCGGGAATACGTAATAGATCATCGCGAACTTGTTCAGCAAACTCTCGTATTTCCTTTTCGCTATAGTCGCCTGCGACGCTAACGGTTATCACATCACGTCTTCGTTGAGCCAATGCAACAATAGGGTTTTCAGCATCTACCGGAAACGTATTGATAGCATCAACGCGTGATTTGACGTCTGAAAGGATTTCGCGAGCGTCATACCCCGATTCTACTTCTATATTAACGCTACCGGCTCCTTCTGATGATGAACTGGTAATACGCTCTATACCTTCGAGGTCTTGGACAGCTTCTTCAATGCGAATGGAAACACCTTGTTCAACATCTTCAGGCGTAGCACCGCGTAAACTAACAGTCACTGATATCCGATCGGTTTCAAAAGAAGGGAAAACCTCTAAAGGGATGCGAGCCGTCATGGAGAAAATGCCCGCTAATAGTATCGTTATCATCAATAAGTTGGCTGCAACGTGGTTACGGGTAAACCAAGCAATCATGATCTGTTCTCCGCTGTATCCGTTTGATTGCGTCGTTTACGACGCTCAGCCATAAGCTGCTCAACAGGTATACCTTGTTCTTCAGCACGCTTTTGCAGTTGCTTTCTTCGTTCCGGATCAAGATCTGCTAATTGAGGTGAAGGCCGGGAGTTTCTAGCGCTATTGCCTATAGATACAGGCGTTCCTGAACTGACTTGCCCTAGAGCAGTGGTCACCAACTGATCACCAAACCCAAGTCCGCTAGTGATGACAGTATCCTGCTCGTTTTGCCAACGCGTATTGATTTCCCTTCGTTTTAATATGCCTTCCTCAACAACATAGACATAAGAGCCTTGGTAAATAGCACTGTTAGGAATAACGACAGCATTATTAAGTAATTTACCTTTAATTCTAGCTGTTACATATTGGCCAATTTTGAGCGAGGTTTTGGTGCTATTTTCGACCAACCCATAGGGATCATCAATTTGTGCAACAACATATAATTGCTGAGATGTCGCATCTATTGCACTTTCAGTGCGAACGACACGACCCTGCCAGACTTTTTCGGGGTTCAGCTCGGATGCAAAAGAAACGTCAGCTTGATCGCCAGTAGATATGGCTGACTGAGATGAACGAAACTCTTCCGGCAGATCAATTAAGGCGAGATCTGAGTTGTTCAGTGGCAGTCTTATTTCAACAAAGTCGACGGCAAAAATATTAGCAAGTGTGGTATTCACTCCCACCACCTGTCCAACATCAACAGACTTGTTCAAAATTCTGCCGGCGTAAGGTGCAACAATGCTGCTGCGTTCAACGGCAAGCTCTGCTTTACTTAACTGTGCTTGTGCAGACAATACACGGGCTTTAGCGGCTTCTACTTGTGGGCCTCTCAACAAAAGTGCGTTAGGTGTATTACTGTTGTTAAGTCGTTGTTCTTCGGGTAAGGATTTATAGCGATTCCAGTCCTCGGAAGCGATATCAGCTCGTGCTTGTTCTTCCAATAGTACCTGTTTCGCCTCGCTCAATGTTGCCCTGGCAATATCAAGATCAGCTTTGTAATCTCTGTCATCGAGTTGTACTAAGACTTCACCGGCCTCAAAAAAGCCGCCTTCCCGAAAATTATCGCTAATTGACCGAATCTGACCAGATACTTGAGCGACTAAGGCACTTTGTGTTCTGGGACGCACTGTACCAAAGCTATTTAATTCTATTTGATACTGCTGAGGCCGGACAACTGTCACTTCAACATTCATTTGTGGTGCTTTGGATGGAGGTCCTCTGCGTTGCTCTGGTGGGTTTTTACTAATGAAAATGGCACCGCCGATGGCGATGACTAATATCATCACCGCAAGTATATATTTTCGACGGCCTTTGGGGCTTACTGTAGTCAATTCACGTGCCTCTTAAACTGTATTTTGTTGGCTAAATAACGCTATGTTATTTGTACTATTCAAGCCGAAACAAGATCAATAGATCCTAGTGTAAAGAATGCGTAAATTCCCACTCGCTAAAGTTGTTTAACGCGAATATAAGTAGATTCAAAGCATTACGCGATTGTTCGCGTTATTATTTTGCCATTTCGTGTCGTACACTCGACAGGTGATTGAAGAAAAAGCTGTGGAGAGTAATATGTCTTCAAGAAACGAAACATCATAAAAAAATAATTAGATAACTGATGCCAGAAAATAGCTACGCGGGTAAAGAAACTGAGCTGCAAACACCTATAACTCAAGACGCAGATCAATCCTTGAGTGTTAGAAGTAAGAAACTACTAACTCATTTGCTACCTAAGGTATTACCAAAAGCCGTGTCTTCGTTGATAGCTTGGGTTTTTGGCATCATAAACAAAGCATGGCGCCGCTTTCAGCTTGAGGTCAGCCAGCTAACCTTCCCTCAGTGGTGTTATTTTATTGCTATCCTTATTTTCTTTTATGCCGTAGAAGGTGATTTAGCCGAATCCCCCAACACAGTTTGGGTTGGTTTAATTGCTGGTATGGGCTTAATGCGAGAGCTTTGGAGCTTGTTCCATCGTTTTTGGCAGAAAACATTAGGCAAAGGTGTTTTGCTGGTTTTGTATGCCGCCACGGCTAATTTTGCATTAGCTATCTCTGCCTTAAAGATCAATGATATTTCTGGCA
>CAZVDU010000086.1:0-17598 GCA_964625615.1 uncultured Pseudoalteromonadaceae bacterium
GTATGGCATTAGCCGCCAATGGTGGCAACCATACGTTGATCCCTTATTTGAAAAAACTACTCGTTAAAGACCAACAATACCTAGGCGATTTATGGTTAAAAGTGCGACGCTCACCGAGTTTTGCCAGCCGTCTCTCAGAGTTCCCTGGAACATTTCCTGAAAAAGAAGCTGAAATTCTTGCCTACGGCTTTGGTCGGCTCATATGGCGAGATCGTAACCTTGCGCTTAAGAGTTGGGATAAAGCGAATAAGCGTTTTCAGTTTTCTCAAGAACAAGTCGCTTATATCACAGGTCGTTTCGCGTTAGCGCTAGCTTCAGCTGACCACGATAAAGCCGGCGAATGGCTTGATAAAACAAGCCAATTTGGTACAGATGAAGAGCTATTCCGTTGGCAATTAACACATTTATTACGCAAGCAGGACTGGCAAAAAGTCTTGGCCGTTGTTGAATCAGCACCCGTTGAAGTGTCTTCAGACTTAACCTACCAGTACTGGCAAGGGCGTAGCTACGAGAATATAGGCGCCAAGCCACAAGCCGATACCATATTCGGACAACTGGCTGACAACCGCCACTATTATGGCTTTTTAGCGAGCGGCAAGATTAAACGTGATATTCACTTGATGGATCATCCACTTACATACACGCCAGAGGAGATTGCAGCAGTCGAAACACGACCAGCTGCCAGGCGGGCCAAAGAGTTTTTAGCGCTCAAACGCTTAGCAAGTGCTCGGCGAGAATGGGTACACTTTCAAGCAAAAATAGATGATCAACAAAAACTCATCTCAGCAGTCATTGCCGATGATTGGGGATGGCACGACAGGGCAATTTTCACTTTATCCAGAGTAGGCTATCTTGATGACGTTAAGCTTAGGTTTCCACTTGCTTATGACGACGAAGTGATCCGCCAATCTAAGAGCCAGGATATCGATCCGGCATGGGCATTCGCTATAGCTAGGCGAGAAAGTTCGTTCATGGCAGATGCTAATTCAGGCGCAGGCGCTCGAGGGTTAATGCAATTGTTACCGTCAACCGTTAATTTCATCACCAAGAAGAACATTAAATCAAGAAAGCTGTTCGAACCTTCTTTCAATATCCAACAAGGCACGCAGTACATGCGCTACCTCATGGATCGGGTGGGCAATAACTCCGTATTAGCAACAGCTTCTTACAACGCGGGTTGGAGCAGGGTAAAGAATTGGGTGCCTAAAGATAACGCCATTCCATTAGATATTTGGGTAGAGACCATCCCATTTAAAGAAACCCGTAACTATGTAAAAGCAGTATTGGCTTATCAACAAATATACAGCCGTTTACTTGGTGAAAACGATAACCTTTTCCATACTCTAGCTGATATGGAAATCAGCCGTAAAACGCTCTCGTTATAATACCAAATTAATGATTGGAACCTAATGTATCACGCAAAAAGCCTGCCCATGCTTCGCTTCCAGACAGCGCTAAAATAAAGGGAATGGTAAGAAATACGCAAACGCCATTTAAAAAGCATGCTGACAATGTGCAAGCGATAATCAACATAGTGAGAAAAACTACCTCTCTGACGCCATCACGGACATGGAAACCAATTGAACGTCACTGTGATTGTAAATGCCCAGTACGCCTGTAATACTAGCGGGTCTTAACTGTTTAGGCTTTTAACGGGTATTTTATGCAATCAATAGTCGACCTTTATCCCGATCATATTAAAACACTTCAGCAGCGCACCAGAGAGGCGCTGCAAAGAGAAGGTATTGAAGGGTTAGTGATCCATTCAGGTCAAAACAAAAGGCGTTTTCTGGACGACAACGATTATCCTTTTTTTGTCAGTCCACAATTCAAAGCCTGGTTGCCCGTTACCGATAACCCGAATTGTTGGCTTATCGTCAACGGTGAAGATAAACCTAAACTTATTTTCTATCTCCCTAAAGATTTTTGGCACAAAGTGCCTGATGAACCCAGCGATTTCTGGGCCAGCGAGTTTGATGTTCAATTGCTAAGCCAACCAAACCTAGTTGAAAAGTATTTGCCTTACGATAAGCAGAATTACGCTTATATTGGTGAGTCGATAGAAGTCGCCAAAGCGCTAGGTTTTGATCATGTTAACCCTGACAGGGTTATGCACTACCTACACTATCACCGTAGCTATAAAACAGACTACGAATTAGCTTGTATGCGCAAAGCCAATCAGATTGCAATTGCGGGACATGTTGCAGCAGAGCAAGCGTTTAGGCAGGGTCTAAGTGAGTTTGATATTAATTTAGCGTACGCAGGTGCAACACGCTTAGGGGATAATCAAGTCCCCTACAACAGCATCATCGCACTTAACGAAAATGCATCAATATTGCACTACACAAAACTGGAAGCCAGTGCACCGTCTGATTCTCGTTCATTCCTAATCGATGCGGGCGCAAACTATCACGGCTACGCTGCGGATATCACCCGAACTTACTGTCGAGATACAAGCTTATTTGCTGATCTAATCGATGATTTAAATCAAATCACATTAACTGTCACCGAGAAATTAAAACCAGGCGTAAATTATGCCGAGCTGCAATTTGACACTCATGGGCATATTGCGAGAGTTCTTTCACAACGCGGCATTGTGAACTTAGCACCCGACGCCATTATTGATACACAGATCACTAGTACTTTCTTCCCGCATGGCATTGGACATTTTCTAGGTTTACAAGTACATGATGTTGGCGGCTTTATGAGCGACGATAGAGGTACTCACCGCTCTGCACCTGAACAACACCCATTTTTGAGATGTACGCGTGATGTCAAAGCTAGACAAGTGTTTACCATTGAACCTGGTTTGTATTTTATTGATTCGTTATTAGCTGATTTAAAAGCAACACCGAAATCTAAATATATTAACTGGGATATGGTTGATGCACTGCGTCCTTATGGTGGCATCCGCATTGAAGATAACATTATTGTGCACCGTGATCGCAATGAAAATATGACGCGTGAGAATGGATTAAACTGAACGTATTGATGGAATAAGAAAACATGAAGTGTAAAAACTGCGGAGCGAACGCAGAAGAGAAGTTTTGTCCAAACTGTGGGCAAAGCGTCAAAATTGGTAAGCTAGATGGCGCCACTTTTGTTCAGGAATTAACGCAGAGCATCTTTCAGGTGGATTATGGCTTTTTTTACACTTTTAAAGCACTCTCATTACAGCCAGGGTCCAGCATAAAAGAATATTTACGTGGTAAACGAAAGCTCTTTTTTAATCCAATTTCTTATGCACTTCTACTTTCAACAGCGTACTTCCTTTTAGCCAAGCTATTGGGGACAGAGACATATCTCGGTGATTTTTTAGGGGGCATTGTAGAAGGGTTAGACGGCGGTGAGATTAATAAATACCTGATAGAAGCACTCGCGTGGTTTGCAAATAATTACTCTTACACCGTACTTTTGCTCGTGCCCATATACGCAATGGCGTCTCACTCTGTTTTCAGAAACGCTCATTTCAGTTACCTTGAACATATCATACTGAATACCTACATAACTGCCCAACAGGCAATGATTTATTCCATATCTCTAATTATCGGGATAACGATTGAAGAAGAAAGTATGTTAATCGCATTGCCGATTCTTTTGTCCATGACCTACTGTTTTTGGGTATTTAAGCAAACTTTCCAGCGTTACAGTACATTGGCAATATTGCTTCGTTTTGCATTCACTTATCTGCTCCCTTTGGCATTAACGTTTATTTGCTTATTGGTATTAGTGATTGCGTTATAGCCTAACCATTATAAAGCTCTAGCTGATAACCCTTTATTTAAGATAGAAACCCAATAAAGAACTAATGTTCTTTATTGGGAAACCGTTTATTTGCGGTATCTAGACATTCTAAACTCAAAGACAAAGCCCATGATGCCGGCAGTAAATAGAAATACGCCCAATATTTGTAATACAGAGTTCTGAGGCCTACCTATGACACTTTCATTCGTTCTATAGTAGTGACGGCGACCACCTTCAACATTCAGAATAAACTTTCTGCCTTTATTTGGTGAGGCTTGTATAACATCCGGATCTCGGCGTTTACCAATTTCTGCTTGCTTTTTTCTGAACTCATCACCTTCAAGGTTACTTCGTTTCAACCCACCGTCGAATAAATCTATAGGTTCTCCTGTCAAAACTACCCCAGACGATTCATATTGATAGAAGGTCTCAGAGAACAAAGTTGCTGTTGCTCCTGTATAGAAGAGTGTTGTGGCTAAAACAATCAGAAAACTACTGCCTATCAACAACTTTCTACTGTTTTCTTTGTGCTTTGATTGTTCTTTATAATAATAGTTTTCAATATCCTCAATCTGGCAAAGCGTGGAACGAATATAGTGCTCGTCAAACTGTGATAAAAAGTTCGGTAGGCTTGTATCTAACGCACCCAGCAACCGCCTGAAAATATCATTTGAGGGCATCGACTTATCATTCTCTAGCTTTGAAAGATAAGACTGTTCCATACCCACACTTTCAGCTAACTCAGGCTGACTTAAGTTTTTATGAGTACGTAATTGTTTTAATTTCTCGCCTAATGTCATGGCGTTTTCCTTTGTTCTTTACCTAAAATTAAATCACTGGCGCGTCAGTCGTGATATCAACGTCTCTAATCAATTGAAAGTCAGTTGATGATGAGTATTCTTCAGTATTCATCGTTTTATATACAGCTGAATATTAAGTAATATCGATGAATATATAGAGCGTGTAGTTCTTTGCTGTATAATTTTCGCCGTCTGCAACAGACCTAAACATAATTGGAACAAAGAACATAAGGAAAAAGGTATGCACACGTTACTAAAAAATAAAGCGCTAGCAATCACGACTCTTATCTCTACATTGGTTTTTACGGCCTTTTCAATAGCCGAAGAAAACAAAGCTGCACTCGTTGATGAAATCATACATCAATCCAGTATAAAGATTGCCGTACAAAGCATCCCACAACAACTCGCGCAGATCCCGCAGATGTTGCCTGTAAGTGAAGAAGATAAACCAAAATTCTTAGAAAACTTTATGGGTGAAATTGCCTCTAATTATAATGAAGCAGATGCCCTTAATGCCATACGTAACTACTTTATAGAAAATGGAGATGTAGAAAAGCTCAAAGAGGTTCAACAGTGGCTCACCAGCCCCATGGGTCGCCGTATTACACAAGCCGAACTGCTAAACCAACAATTAGACATTGCTAAGTTTCAAGCGTTCTTGCAGGCCTACAAGCCAAGTAACGACAGTAAAAGAAGGCAGGAAGAGCTTGTTCAATTGAATGAAGTTCTCGATTTTGGTAATCGAATTTTTGCATTATTCGAGACTCTAGTACCTAAAATGTTTAATGCGATGAGCGAAGCTTCACCCACTCTTGAACAAGAGAATGCAGAAGACTTTTCCAGTAACTTTAAACAGCAATTAGGTGTGATGAGAGAAGGATTTCGCGAAGCAATGAGCTCGCAAATGATTGCATCAATGGCTTACCAATTCAGAGATGTATCGGATGAGGAGTTATCGGCCTACGTCGAGTATATGCGCACGGAGGCTGGGCAACACTTTCTGGACTTAAGTTTATATTCTAGTGTTGAATATACAACTGACTGGATGCTAAACACATTGCCTAATGTCATGAAACGCTTGGAAGCAGTCGAAACCTTAAACTAACAGTCCCTGGATCAAAAAAGGGCCAATCACTTTCTGATTGGCCCCCAAAAAGATTATATCGTCCTACATCGAGTTACCCCGTATTACGCATACCGATAGCTATCCCTGCAATAGTGATCATCATAGCCCGTTCCAGTGTTGACTCTGGTTCATCATTTTCTGACGCCCTTATGCGGCTAAGCAGCTCAATTTGCAAAAAGTGCAAAGGTTGTAGGTAACTAGCGCGAATCAACATCGACTCTTTAGCTTTCAAATCAGTCTCAAGCACTTCCTTTTGATTAAGCAATTGCAACAGCAGTTGCATACTATCCGTCAGTTCTTCCCTTAGCGCTTCACCAAAATGACGTAAGTTGTCAGGCACTAAGCGCTTATCATATTCCGCACCGATGGCGGCATCAGCTTTACTGAACACCATATCTAACATAGATAGTCTTGATTTAAAGAATGGCCAGTCTTCAATCATCTCTTTGATTGTATTGATATTTCCTTCATCCATAGATGCACGTAGAGCCTTCATTACACCAAGCCAAGATGGCAGTACCATGCGTGTTTGGGCCCAAGCAAATATCCAGGGAATGGCCCTTAAACTTTCAATACCACCTTGAGGCCGCCTTTTCGCAGGTCGGCTGCCTAGTGGAAGTTTACCTAATTCCTGTTCGGGTGTAGCAACTCTAAAATAAGGGACAAATTCTTCATTGTGTCTTACGACAGCTCTATAATTATCTCGACCTGCCGCTGCCATCGTTGTCATTATTTCACGCCAAGCACGTTTCGGTGCAGGGGGTGGCGCTAGAATACCTTCTAATATCGCGCTCGCGTATAGACTCAAGCTTTGAACAGCTAACACTGGTGTACCAAACTTGTAGCGTATGGTTTCACCTTGTTCAGTTACCCGGAAGCCGCCTTTCAAAGAACCTGGAGGCTGAGACAGAATGGCACCATGAGCTGGTAAACCGCCGCGCCCTATTGTCCCGCCACGACCGTGAAAGAGAGTCAGTTCAACATTGTGTTTATCCGCCAAGGCAACCAAGGATTCTTGTGATTCATATTGTGCCCAACCTGCCGCTAGAGCACCGGCGTCTTTCGCTGAATCCGAATAACCAATCATGACGTGCTGACGCCCTTTGATATACCCAAGATACCAGTCAATATCAAATAAGCTCGTCATAACATCTTTTGCATTATTCAAGTCATCAAGTGTCTCAAACAACGGCGCTACAGGCATTGGCCAAGTGCAACCCATTTCTTTTAACAATAATTGAACAGCCAACACATCCGATGGCAAGCTCGCCATCGATATAATATAGATACCAAAACCGTTTTCGCTGTTATTGGCGATAACTTTACAAGTATCTAAGACTTCCTGGGCGTCATCTGAGGGTTGCCAATTATTGGGGAACAGAGGGCGTTTAGAATTAAGCTCTTGCAACAAAAATGACTGCTTCTCACTCTCGGTCCATTGTTCATAATCTCCCATACCAAGGTAACGAGACAATTCTCCGAAGACATTAGCATGACGCTCTGAATCTTGTCTGACATCGAGTTTTAGTAAATGAATACCAAAACAATTGGCACGACGGATAGTATCCAATAGATCATTGTTCGCGATGATCTGCATATCCATCCCTAACAACGAACGATAACAAAGCAATAATGGCTCTAACAATTCATCATTGTTTTCCAGCCAATCACTACTGTCATAAGATTCACCTTTAAGCTTCTTGGTAATCTCAAGAGCCGTCGACTTGAGTCTCTGCGCTAAGGGTCTTAATACATCTCTGTATGGCTCAGTGCTATCACCCACTACAGCATTCAACTCTTGACTACAATGTGACATCGACAGTTCAGCAATCAAATGGTCGATATCGTTAGAGAACAGCTCCGCAGCGGTCTTTCTGGCGAGTAGTAAAACAGTTTCTGTTACGGTGGAAGTGACAAATGGATTACCATCTCTGTCGCCGCCCATCCATGAATTAAAATGCACAGGTGCTGCATCTAGTGGCAATTCAACGCCGTATTTCGCACTAACCTTTTTATCAAGTTCCCGGACAAATGAAGGTACTGCATCCCATAACGAATTCTCTATAACAGCAAAGCCCCACTTGGCTTCATCGATAGGTGTAGGTCTCTGTGTACGAATTTCATTGGTGTGCCAAGCCTGACTTATTAATGCCGCGATTCTTTCTCTAACACGCTCTCGTTCACCATCACTTAATTCGTGCTGATGTATGCTTCTCAGGCAGTCAGCAAGCTCGGTGTATTTGTGAATAAGCGTTCTTCTAGTAACTTCTGTGGGATGTGCGGTCAAAACCAAATCAATATGGAGTTGAGAAAACGCTTCTGAAAACTGGCTTTCGGTAATACCTACGTCATCCAAATGGGCGAAGAGCTCTCGCATTGAATCTGTTAAGTTGTGCGAACTGTTATATTCTTGCTCTGCAATATTAGCCAAATTCAGGAACTGCGAAAACGCCCTAGCAACGGTTAACAACTCTTCATCTTGTAATGTTTCAAACAAAGATTTCAGCTTATCAGTGCTATCCCCAATACCTGAATGTGATTCTCTGCCATGTAATCTGATATCCTCAATACGTTCAAGCCAATCGGCTCCTAATTGAGCTTTGATGGTTTCACCTAGAGTCGAACCCAATTCTCGCACTGTTTGTTTAAGTTCATTATCTAAATTAACCACTGTTATTCTCCTAATTTTCGAAAATACTGTGCCTATTTGCTTTGGCTGCATATCACGTAAATCATGACAACACTATACAATGGGTACAAATAGGTCTTAGCAACATGTTACCAGTATCTTACACTCTAATCGGTATTTATTGATCATAATTGTAATTTTATTACAAAGTCGAGCACAAAACATTGTGCTATACTCGCGCGCTATTTTAACAGTTACAGCGAATTTGGCTGAATTCGCTCACTCGGAGTATTTTTATGTCAGACAAATTCAATACCGTTGAGACACAAGCAAGCTACGGCATTGGCCAACAAATGGGCCAACAGCTTCGCAGCAATCCATTTGATGGTTTGGATCTTGACTCGGTCTACGCAGGCATCGTAGATGGCTTTCAACAAAAAGAAAGTCAAGTAAGTCAACAAGACTTACATGTTGCTTTCACCGCTATTCATGAACGCATGCAAGCGGCAAAATCAGAACAGTTCAAAGGCAATATTGACGCTGGCAATAAATTCTTAGCAGAGAATGCAGAGAGAGACGGTGTTGTCACACTAGACTCAGGCTTGCAATACGAAGTACTAAAAGCTGGAGATGGTGAAAAACCTACTGCTGATAGCACAGTACGTACTCACTACCATGGTACGCTTATGAATGGTGAGGTTTTCGACAGCTCTTACGATCGTGGGCAACCTGCAGAGTTCCCTGTTAACGGTGTTATTAAAGGCTGGACTGAAGCACTACAACTGATGCCTGTAGGCTCTAAATGGAAGTTGTTTGTACCTTCAGAACTGGCTTACGGTGAGCAAGGTGCTGGGGGTTCAATTGGCCCTTATGAGACCTTGGTCTTTGATGTAGAACTACTTAATATTTTGTAGTTCACTTTAATGGCTATTGGCGCAACCATCTACAAGGCGAAGATTAATATATGCGATCTTCGCAGGCATTACTACGCCGAACATAATCTAACGGTTGCGTGTCATCCTTCAGAAACAGAGCAACGAATGATGTTACGAATACTCTGTTTTGCGCTATACGCTGATGACAACCTTATGTTTGGAAAAGGCGTGTCGTCTCCTGATGAACCTGATCTTTGGCAACATAATGATAATGGCACCATAGATACCTGGATTGATTTGGGGCAGCCCGATATGAAACAGGTTAAAAAAGCGTGTAGCAAAGCAACGAAGGTTATTATTTTTAGTTACGGCGACTCTGCTCTTGAGAATTGGTGGAGTCAAAGTCAGCGCCAAGCTAACGACTTTGAAAAACTAAACGTGTTTCACATCAATACGCAAATCTTTAATAGATTGAAAGATTTTGCTGATGAGAAAAATCTATCGTTCACAGTGAACATTGATGAGGATGAGATATTCCTAAGCAATGACAGTGACTCATTCAATTTTCAAGTGACACAATTAAAATAGTCCTGATTAATGGGATTTAGGCATAGTAAGTGCTGACTTAAGTATCTGAGCATGCTCGATCAAATCTAAACCTAAGTCGGTTAAGTACCCACCATCAGGCTGACTAATAATCCCCATATCGTATAAACTTTTCGCAGCAGCAATAACACTTGGATCAGCGTCATGATGTATTTTAAGTCCTTGCATTAAACTATCGGTTGGGAATTTAAGCAGTAAATTTAACTGATCGAGCATTTCAGCGTTGAATGGCATAAAAAAACCTTATTAGTGTTAATCAGTGTCTCGTTCTTGTTCCAGAACCTCACTCTTTCATCATAGAGTATCACTTTCTCAGTTGCGAGCCAGTCTAAATATTCACTCTCTCCCCATAAGCCAAGATAAGTATCACAAACAATAATTTGTAATCTTTATCCAGCCTTACTCGTATCACTCGACACCAAACGTTATAATAACATCATCATAAAGAGTGCAGACTCACCCAGAGCACAACAATGAAATACAAAGACTTACGTGACTTTATCGACCAATTAGAAAAGCTTGGCCAGCTTGTTCGTATTTCCAAAGAGATTGATACCGACTTGGAAATGACAGAAATTGCTGACCGTACGTTGCGTGCAAAAGGCCCTGCACTGTTGTTTGAAAACCCCAAAGGCAGCGATATTCCTGTTTTAGCAAACCTGTTTGGAACACCAGAACGCGTCGCATTGGGTATGGGGCAAACATCTGTGGAAGCGTTACGTGAAGTGGGTAAGTTACTCGCTTACCTTAAAGAGCCCGATCCACCTAAAGGCATTAAAGACCTGTGGAATAAGTTGCCAGTATTTAAGCAAGTGCTGAATATGCCTTCTAAACAAGTTAATAAAGCCCCCTGCCAAGAAGTCATTATTGCAGGTGATGATGTTGATTTGACTCAATTACCTATCCAACGATGCTGGCCCGGAGATGTCGCTCCCTTAATTACTTGGGGACTGACAATCACTCGCGGTCCTCAAAAGAAACGACAGAACTTAGGGATTTACCGCCAGCAACTACTTGGCCGCAACAAGGTAATCATGCGCTGGTTATCACACAGGGGTGGCGCACTTGATTTTAGAGAATGGTGTATAGAAAACCCCGGTCAGAACTTTCCAGTGTCTGTTGCATTGGGAGCAGACCCAGCCACTATACTGGGTGCTGTAACACCAGTACCTGATACATTGTCAGAGTATGCTTTTGCTGGTCTACTAAGAGGAGATAAAACAGAAGTTACAACGAGTGTAAGTAATGACTTACAAGTTCCAGCAACAGCAGAAATTATACTCGAAGGATACATAAACCCCGAGGAAACAGCCCCTGAAGGCCCTTATGGTGATCATACCGGTTACTACAACGAAGTAGATGATTTCCCCGTATTTACCGTCACTCACGTCACGCATAGAAAGCAGCCCATTTATCATTCAACCTACACAGGAAGGCCACCTGATGAACCTGCCATATTAGGTGTTGCCTTAAACGAAGTGTTTGTCCCTATATTACAGAAGCAGTTTCCTGAAATTGTTGACTTCTACTTACCTCCAGAAGGGTGCTCATACCGCCTTGCAGTGGTCACCATGAAGAAGCAATACCCAGGACATGCGAAGCGCGTCATGATGGGGGTTTGGTCTTTCCTCAGGCAATTTATGTACACTAAGTTTGTCATCGTCTGTGATGACGACGTCGACGCACGCGACTGGAATGACGTTATTTGGGCGATTACAACGCGCATGGATCCGGCACGCGATACGACTCTGGTTGAGAACACACCGATTGATTATCTTGATTTTGCTTCTCCTGTATCAGGTCTGGGATCAAAAATGGGAATGGATGCAACCAACAAATGGGCAGGCGAAACTGATCGAGAGTGGGGCGTACCCATAGAAATGGATGCTGATGTCAAACAAAGAGTTGACGAAATATGGGACGAGCTCAATATCTTAAAAAAATAAAGCTATACCAACGTGTTACTTTGATTCACTGCCGGCAGACAATCCATATCGTATAAGGTGGTGAATCTATAACTTTAACGGCGGTTCATGTAGAATCACGTAACTTTACTTAAGCTGCGTTGCCGGAATAGCATTGACTCGCGGCAGAAGTCACACACCAGAGTTAACAAGCCTTAAATAAAATGCCAGAATTACATTGTAAAATTACAAATATTGAAAACCTAACCCCTTCAGTCAAACGCGTTATTTTGCAGCCTGAAGAACAACTTTCGTTCTCTGCGGGTCAGTACATTCAGGTGGTAATGGGTGAAAAAGATCGCCGTCCGTTTTCTATTGCCAACGCACAGCGCGAAGACGGTTTGATAGAGCTACATATTGGGGCGACACCGGGAAATGATTATGCACTTCAAGTATTGGAGACATTCAGATCCGGTGAAACGACAATCGAAGGACCTCTGGGTGAAGCGTTTTTAAAGCCGGAGCTTAATAAGCCCATTATTCTGTTAGCAGGTGGAACAGGTTATTCTTATACGCGCTCGATTTTACACAAACTCATAGAGCGGCCACTCACACAAGCTGTTTATATCTATTGGGGCGGACGGATACTAGGCGACCTTTATGAATATGACGAGCTGATTTCTCTCTGTCGCTCACATTCACGATTAACATTTATTCCTGTTATTCAAGAACCAGAAACAAATTGGAAAGGACGATCAGGTTTAGTGCATCAAGCTGTTATGAGTGACCACCCAGATTTATCGGCTTTTGAAGTATACGTTGCAGGGCGTTTTGAAATGGCCGCTGTTGCGCGGGATGATTTTACGGGCCAAGGCTTGTTGCCAGAAAACCTATTCGGCGACGCTTACGCCTTTCTCTAAGAATAACCGAAGGCCTTTCAATACAAAGCCTTTAGAGAGTTGAGAGAATAAAGAACACTTAGTCTTGGTAAATAACCTGCGCTTTGCCACCACGCTTTGCTTTATACATGGCATCATCAGCTCGCTTTCTAGCAGAGTCAGCCGAATCTTCTAAAAAGATTTGCGTAAGCCCGATACTTGCCGTTAATTTAGGCAAGTTATCAGGTGTCCTCTCGATAAGATTATTGAGAACACGCTTTGCAATGCCTTTAGCATCATCTAGTTCACAATTAAGCAGAAGCACTTCAAACTCTTCACCCCCACTGCGACAGACGATATCACCAACTCTAGCGTTATTTTTAAGCACTTCGGCAACAATTTTAAGCACCTCATCACCTTTCGCATGCCCAAAATCGTCATTCACCTTTTTAAAATCATCCAAATCCAATGACATTAGAAAGCTACTCTTCGTTTGCTCCTGACGACCTTTCAAGTAATGTTCAATAGCGGCTTCAAAGAAACGCCTGTTATGCGTCTTTGTTAATGCATCTTGTACCGACATTTTATACGTCAGGACAACCCAAGCCGTTGAACCTGCAGCAATGAATACACCACCAGAAAAGTAAGCCAAATCACGAATAACAAAAAACGTATTGTGATCAAACACTCTAAAGACATTCATGAGAGAAACTAATGTGCCGATTTGATAAAGGAATAACCCTGAAACGACAGAATATTTGATATGCCGCTTTAGAGAGATAAAGATAACCAGTGAGAACATAGCAATGTGCGTCACTATAGTCAGAGAGCGCAATACTAAGTGGATGTAATCCCAATCACCCGACACTGAGTGGCTATACTCAATACAAACCAGAATGAAGGCAGCACTGATAGACAAGTTTAAACCGATAAAATTTAGACCTTTACGATTAACAGCACCACCGCTACGTCTGAATGCCGAAAACATCGTTTTAATCGAACTAATCATCTAAAACCTTAAAGATAAAACATGCTTTTAATATGTGAAGAAGATCTCTGCGAGTCCATTAAAATCAGAGCATAGAATAACAACACGCAAGCTTTTGAAAACAATATATCGCTTTTCCTAGAAAATGCCCACTTTTTGTATGAAATAGAGAAACCACTCTCTCGCCTTTTTAGCTAGGCGATAGGACAAGAAACACCTTCAAACACTAAGGAAAGAGCTCAGAAAAGGTGTTACTAAATGCGTTAAATCGCAGATTCACCGAGCTTTGTCACCTTATCTGTCATACTAGCCATGTTATAGTATGAGAAGTTTCTTAAAGAGAACGATTTATGATTTGGTTACGGAAAATTTTTCTTCTGGCAATTCAACATCCAACACGATGGTTAGTTAAAACAAAATGCATCCCCGCTGATATTTCCAAAGAGCTTGGCATCGATATTAACAAGCCCATTATTTATCTTTTACGTACCGAGTCAGCAACGGATCAAGTAGCCTTGTCTCTGGCAACTCAGCAACTCAATATGCCCAAACCATTAAAAGATGTAGGGTTAGATGGTTTAAATCAACAAAACTGTGTCTTTTTAGAGCGTCCGCAAACGCTGGTTAAAAAGATCAATAAATCAACTGATGTTCTCAATACCTTTGCTAATCTGTTTCAAAAACACAGAGAGCAACCTGAACTTGATCTACAAATCGTCCCTGTGTCGATATTCTGGGGTAGAGATCCTGGTAAATCTAACCCTGGTTGGACAGACTTATTAGCGAATAGGGCATCCCCGAGCTGGTTACGAAAGTTCTTTATTGTTTTATTCCTTGGGCGAGATAACTTCGTTGTCTTTAGTAAGTCAGTCTCCTCCCGCGCTATGTTTGATACACACGGCACAGACAACCAACTAGCACAGAAACTTATTCGAGTTGCTCGCACACACTTTCACCGTAAAAGGCAGTCCTTTGCGGGTCCTAGAATGCTTGAAAAACAACAAATGTTTAACGGCGTTTTGGGATCAGAAGCGGTCAAAAAAGCGATTCTAGAAGAAACAAAGAGCAAAAAACTCTCACAGGAAGCCTCGCGCCAACAAGCAAGAAAGTACATTGAAGAAATCGCAGCCGATTATCGTGAAGGACTTATTCGGTTAGCTGACCGCTTGCTGACAAAGCTATGGAATAAGATCTACTCTGGGATAAAGGTAAATCACGCAGACAAAGTAAGAGACTTAGCGGCTAATGGCCACGAAATTATTTATGTCCCGTGCCACCGAAGCCACATGGACTACCTGCTTTTAACCTATGCGATTTACCATGAAGGCTTAGTCACGCCTCATATCGCCGCAGGTATTAATCTTAATTTCTGGCCAATAGGCGGCATTTTTAGACGTGCAGGCGCCTTCTTTTTACGCCGCAGTTTTGCAGGCAATAAATTGTATACCGCGGTCTTTAGAGAGTACCTTGAACAGCTGTTTAACAAGGGCTATTCGGTTAAATACTACCTAGAGGGTGGCCGCAGCAGAACAGGCCGTTTGTTACCACCTAAAACAGGTATGCTAGCAATGACAATGCAAAGCATGCTGAAAGGAATTAATCGTCCTATTAGCCTTGTACCTGTTTATATCGGCTATGAGCATGTCATGGAAGTGAATAGCTATCTAAAAGAGCTTAAGGGTAAGGACAAACAAAAAGAGTCTTTCTTTAATATATTCTCGGCCATCAAAAAACTAAGAAATTACGGTACAGGCTTCCTTAATTTCGGAGAGCCAATCTCGCTTAACCAATTTCTCGATAAAGAAATCGAAAACTGGCGCGATATGGTCGATCCTGATCAAGAGAAGAAGCCGGTTTGGTTAACACCCGCCGTTAATTCACTGGCCAGCCGCATTATGTGCAGTATTAACCAGGCAGCAGCGCTGAGTGGGATGGCCTTAGTCTCCACTTGCGTTTTAGCATCCAAGCGCAAAGCGATGTCCGAGCAAGAGCTGACAACAGCCTTGGAACATAGTTTACTGTTGTTCAAAGACACGCCCTACAGCGAATTGGTCACACTGCCAGAAGGTGAACCATCTGAGATACTCGAAAGTACATTAAAGCTAGAGAAATTCGATATTCATGAAGATAGCTTCGGCAGGATCATATCACTCGATAAGAAATCAGCTATTGCACAAACCTATTATCGTAATAATGTTCTTCACCTCTTCACCATACCAGCATTGATAGCCGCAGGCGTACTCGCGAATAATGGCATGGAAAAAGCGCAACTTTTACAACTAGTCAGTCGATTATATCCGTTGCTACAAAAAGAACTCTTTATGTATATGTCGGCGGAACAATGCCAAACCTATGCAGAGCAGACACTACAGAGAATGAAAACAATAGGCTTATTGGTACAAAAAGGCCGAAAAGTCTGCGCACCTGAATATACCGATAAAGCATTTTATTCGCTGTGGTTGATCAGTCGTACAATTCAAGAAACGTTACAGCGCTATGCATTAGTCTTAACCTTGCTTGATAAAGAACACCAAATACAACGTGGTGCACTCGAAAGGCAAAGCCGCTTATTCGCTGAGCGCTTATCCTCTTTACACGGCATAAGTGCACCTGAGTTCTATGACAAAAATGTCTTGTCGACCTTTATCAACGCATTAAAAGATAGCGAACTGATAGATGCAAGTGAGGAAGGGTTACTCAAGCATTCACAGCAGACATCTGAACTACAGCAGTGTGTCATCAATCTTGTATCACCTGATATAGCACAAAGTATTGAGCGTATTCAGATCAAGCAATAAAAGTGTCGGTGATAGCGGGTGTAGTCTTATGATATGCGCTAGCCTGCCTTAATAAACTAGCTTGTTGTAGCTTGTGTCCAACAGCGCTAATAAGTTATTTGCCCAATCCCATAACAGGAGCAGCGGCGCAGTGTAGTGGGTTAGTAAACTATACGTACTCAGACACAAGACAACCACAAGGATAGACGTCCCAATATAACTCAGCGTGGTGTTTCGGAGGAGTTTTAAACGGGCATGGGTATCGCTGTAGAACCGCTCTATGTTGATGGTGTCTTTTCGCCACAATAAGGCTGAGAGCAGCGCAAAAATAGCAAATATAAAATGGATAACAGTCGGCATAATGGTAGACAGTAACATACCATGCACCCAAAACATGTCTGTCACTTTATCAGGGTTTCTGATATCAACCATTAATACCGCTAAATCTAGCGCGGGTTTACCCGCAAGCGACAGGCCTAAGGAATTGATTAACGCTAACACTGTAATCAGCACACTGGTGACCACCAGCATAAAAAACAGCGCCAGCAGCACATCTATTATGACATAACCCATAACCCACACTACCGAGTTGTGCTTAAAGTAAATGTCATACAAAAACTTGCGCGTAACACTGAGTGACAACCAGTCAACTATGGCATTAAATAGGGGCATTATCCCCAGCATTATCGGTAATGCGAGTAATTCGGTACCAGAAGTGTCACCGTATTTAAGTACGATAATCATGCTTAGGAATAACCACAACGTCAAAAAAGCATACCAACAACCCCAAAATACCCATCGCGTCTTGCTTGTTCTTTCAACAACTCGGTAAACAATAAGAAAGACAATGGAAGCGAAAGCGAAAGCGACAGCGAAAGCGACAGCGGAAGCGACAGCGGAAGCGACAGCGGAAGCGACAGCGGAAGCGAAAGCGAAAGCGACAGCGACAGCGAAAGCGACAGCGATAGCGCCAGCGAAAGCGAAAGCAAAAGCGAAAGCGAAAGCGACAGCAAAAGCACCAGCGAAATTACCAGCGACAATCAAAACAAAAATTAAAGCGACAGCGACAGCCAAATAAACCCAGCGAGTGACGGTATTTAAAGTTATAAAACGGTAATAAGCCAGGCTGCAGGACACGAAAGCTAATAGGAATAGACACTTTTGCCACCACAGTGCTTCCGCTAACACAGTCAGTTCACCGATTTTCCCTTCATTGCCCAACAACCAGCTCAACAAAAGAAAGGCCATAGGGTAAATAAGGGCAAGTTTAA
>CAZVDU010000087.1:0-17341 GCA_964625615.1 uncultured Pseudoalteromonadaceae bacterium
TCAAAACAGCTCTATGTCACCTTCTTCCATTGAACTTTGCTCGACTTTGGTTTCAAGTTTCCTACTGCCGAAGTCTTCCCTTAATTGAGTCAACGTATCAAGAATAGATTGCAAGTTATGTGTACTTTTAGCGTGATGAAGAGCTTTCGGATCTGTGACGTCAATAATCTCATTGATATGCGATAGCCGCTCTTGAATATGCGTTGAAAGCTGATTAACGATATCCTCAAACTGTAGGGCTCGTATCGCTTTGCTTATCTCCGCTTGCATAACTTCATTTTCACTTTTCAACTCTTGGGTAACAACATTACTGACGTCATTCATATCACCCACATCTTCAAGCATTTGATCTATTGTCGATTTTCCATCAATGGCTTCATTCAGGTCTAACTTAGCAATCAGCGCAACTTCTTCGTAAACATCTTTCATGCTTAATTTTGCTTGTTCAACCTTAATGCGAATTTCATCATTTAATGATGAAGACGATTCAGACAGGTTACGCACTTCATTGGCCACAACAGCAAACCCTCTACCAGCCTCCCCAGCTCTAGCTGCTTCAATTGCTGCATTTAATGCCAATAAATTGGTTTCTTTCGACAGTTTCTGTACTGCATCCAAGATGGAAAACATATCATCCATACTTCTACTGAGTTCATCAATTTTAAGAATAGCACCGACGCTATAGCTACTAACTTCCACCAGCAAGTCGACGTAATACTGCAAAATACGATCAGTCTCTTCAATAAAATCTGCAATAACTAAACCCGACTCATCTTCTTTGGCAGTGCCAGCTAATTTATTCACTAAGCCACTGGCAATACTGGATTGATGTTGAGTACTTTGGCTCATGCTGCCAAAACTACTTTGCAACACTTCAATGGAGTCCGATAGTAAGGTTTTTATCTGAACTAAATCATCATTGATTTGCTCGGACTCAGCGTCCAATATATGGCCGAATTGATCACTAATTTGACCCAATTGCTCTTCCGTAGGCTCGTCTAAATCTCTTGTAGACGATACATCCGTATGATCGTATTCGCTGCGACTCCTGTATAGACTTAGCCAACTAACAAATACCACAGCGAACACGACTATTCGAATAAGCCCACTTTCCAGAAAGCCGACTGAAAATATGCCAAACATTGAAACAATAACAATGGCAACGAAACCTGCTGAAGAATTCAAGAACGTATTCATAATGCTTTTTATACTGCCTATCATTGATACCCTCTAATCACTTATTCTGCCTCACACTGACAGAGCGCAGTGAGCTTTGAACTAATATCATCCAAAGCTAATACGTATTTAGCCGCACCTAAATCAACAGCTGCCTTTGGCATCCCCCAAACCACTGAGCTGTCTTCATCTTGGGCAATAGTTTCTGCACCGGCATGACGCATCATTGCCATACCATGAGCACCATCAGTTCCCATACCAGTAAGAATCACCGCGATCGACTGGTCACCACAACACCGCGCGACAGAGTCAAAAAGCACATCGACAGAAGGTTTATGTCGATTCACTGGCTCAGAGTCGTCTTGAGAAATCAGTAACTTGTCATCATGTTTTTGCAGGACCATATGCTGGCTACCATTAGCGATGTACACATGCCCCGCCTTCAATTCTAATTTTGTTTCATTGAATTCAGACACTTCAAGGTCCAGAAGTGAATTAAGCCTATTGGCAAAAGACAAAGTAAAACCAGGCGGCATATGTTGTACAACCAATATCGGTGGCATTTTACAGGGGGTTTTCAACAATAAGCGTTTCAATGCTTCGGTTCCTCCAGTAGAAGCACCAATGGCAATAACGTCTATATCACTTGGCTTATTTATCTCCGTTACATGAGAAATTTCCTGTCCTTGATTTGTCGAAGAGAGTTTGTTGAGGAAGGACTCCATGTCAACACTAGCAGCAGACTTGACCTTGCTACACATTTCATAAGCCATACTCACAAGGTTAGTACGAATATCTAGCTTAGGCTTAGGTATAAAATCTACAGCACCAATCTGAAGCGCTTCAAAGGTGATATTTGCTCCTTTCTCAGTGAGAGTAGAGATCATAACAACGGGTATTGGCCGCAACCTAATAAGGTTTCTCAAGAAAGTAATACCATCCATCCTAGGCATCTCTACGTCTAGAGTAATAACGTCAGGGTTGAGCAGTTTAATTTTCGCTCGAGCATCAATCGGATCAATTGCCGTACCAACAACTTTAAGCTGCTTATCTTCTGAAAGAATAGCCACCAACATTTTTCTGATTAATTCAGAGTCATCTATAACCAAAACTTTAATCATACGCTATTAGCTTTCCCTAAATTTTAAGCATCATCAAACAACTCAATATCGCCTTCTACAGGCTTGTTAACAATGCTGCTTTGATAATTCTTCTCCCTAACGAGCACGGTATCGTTATGCATTGAGCGCAGCCTTTTCATTTGTGCATTCCCATTAATTGGGTTGAACATAATTTTTCTTGGGTAATTGTTGCCGAGATCATGCGCTAAAATAGGGATATTCTCGGTTGCAAGATAATCAATAACGAAAGAGCAGTTTTTTTGTCCCACATCACTCATGTTTTCCAAGATTTTACCTCCCCCAAAAACTTTAGCTCTAAGGTTTTTTCGTAGCCCTCCATAGGCCAGAATCTCATTAATCAAATGCTCCATAGCGTAGTTTCCGAATCGAGTAGCATCGCTGTGATCGTTCCCCCAGGTAACTTCATGTGTTTCTTTTGTCGTCAACGGCAGCATGAAGTGATTCATACCACCAATACCTCCATATCCATCCCAGATACAGGCAGATACACAAGATCCAAGCGTGGTTGCTATATATTCGTCGTTGCGGCTAACATATAACTCGCCGGGTAATATTTTAGCCACAACTTTCTGTTTTTGCCTATCCAAATAACGATTTATATGTTCAAAACCATGAATACACGAGTCTAATTGAGGGGCTTTAGAGACTATAGGCATATTCATACACCTCGACTCTTTTCAGAAACACCCGATTTTTCGAATACCGTGCGCCCCATGAGCCTGAACTCTGTTTGAGATTTACTCAAACTTTCACTGTGCCCAAGAATCAATAACCCACCTGGCCTCAAGATTTGATGAAACCGATGTATCAGCTTCTCCTGTGTGGGTTTATCAAAATAAATAAGCACATTACGACAAACAATGACATCAAAAGGGCCTTGCATAGGCCATTGATGAAGCAAGTTAAGTTGCTTAAAAGTGATTAAGCTCGTCAAATCAGGCGATACCTTAACTTGGTTTAAGCGACTTCCTGTCCCCTTCCGGAACCACTTTTTAATCATCGGTTTCGGCAAACTTTCAATACGATCGTCGTTGTAAACTCCAGCTTTAGCTTTCGACAAAACATCTGTATCAAGATCTGTCGCCAATATCTTCACATCCCAATTGGACGTTAAATCGACTGGCGAATCGAGTAAGGTAATCGCTAAGCTATAAGCTTCTTCTCCAGTCGAACAGGCTGCTGACCAAATTCGCAGCCTGTATGTGTGGCGGTATTTTTCAACATGATGAGGGAGGAACGTTTCAGCTAAATAGTCAAAGTGATGTGATTCCCTAAAAAAACTGGTCAAGTTTGTCGTAATTGCGTTAGTAAAGTTGGGAATCTCTACACCGCCATCGTCCAATAATAATCGACAATAAGCGTCAAAGCTCCGTAATTTTAGCTCTCGTGTTCGCCTCATTAAACGTCGGTAAACCATCTCGCGTTTACGTTCATCTAACACGATACCTGTCATGTCATACACTTTGTCACAGATGAATTTGAACTGAGCGTCACTCAATGAGTACTCTGCAGGTCTCTGTGTCTTCGTTAAAGCGTTCACCAATACATTTACTCCAAATAGCGACCTCGCTTGAGTCGGCACCGAAATAAATCAGGCGCCGACAATACTGCACGCATTAATATCAGTGCAGTACTAGAACTCCTCCCATACCTCATCATTCTCAGTTTCGACTCTTGCTAACTTCCTATTCTTCTTTACAGGTACCGGCGCCGGCCTTCTGCTTATAGGTGTTACCACAGCTTCGCTTTGTTGTGTGGTTTGAAAAAAGCCAACCTGATCCAGTAACTCTTGCGCTTGCTCTTCCATAGATTTACTTGAGGCAGACGCCTGCTCTACCAAAGCAGCATTCTGCTGAGTCATTTCATCCATTTGTGCTACAGCTTGGCTGACTTCATTAATACCTACCGCCTGTTCTTTACTCGCGCTATCAATATCTGAAATCATGGTCACAACTTCCTGCACTGCTTCAACAAGGTCACTGAAAGTCTGCCCCGTTTCATCAACAAGTTTTGTGCCTTTGCCAACAGCGCTCACACTGTCATTAATCAACCCTTTGATTTCCTTAGCCGCTGCTGCGCTTCGTTGAGCAAGGTTACGAACCTCAGCAGCCACGACTGCGAACCCTCGCCCTTGTTCTCCAGCTCTCGCAGCTTCAACAGCTGCATTAAGCGCGAGCAAATTGGTTTGGAAAGCAATTTCATCGATCACACCAATAATGTCTGCAATTTGCTTACTGGACTTATCAATCTCCTCCATTGCAGTAACGGCGTTGTTGACGACTTCGCTACCACTGCTTGCTTTGCCCATAGCACCTTCTGCCAACTTCGCGGCTTGGGTGGCGTTGTCTGCATTTTGTTGTACTGTAGACGTAAGCTCTTCCATTGCAGATGCTGTTTCTTCTAGGCTGGATGCTTGTGTTTCTGTACGCTGACTTAAGTCCATGTTGCCTTGGGCGATTTCTCTGGCGGCACTAAATACATTACTTGACGCATTGGTGATTTCTCCCACCATACTGCTTAAATTGTCCATCGAATCATTCACCGCATTGGACAACGCAAGGAATTCGCCACCGTACTCACCTGTCATATTTTTACTAAGATCACCTTTTGCTAGCGCTTGAATGACGTCTTTAGTCGCATTCACAGGCTCAACAATATTATCCATAAGCTTATTAATATTGTTGCCTAGGTCCGCCATAAATCCATCATAAGCTTCCGTGTTAATTCGCGCGTCAAGGTCACCTCGAATTGCAGACGAGATAAGCCCTTCTACTTGCCTTTGGGCATCTTTTTCTTCAGTTGTATCAACCCACTGCACACCGGTACCAATATGATTTCCTTCGCTGTCTTTTAAAGCCATTGCTGTTAGATGGAATTCCAAGCCAGCGACTTTAATACCGGTGGCATAAGGGAGATTATCGGGGTTACCAAGTAAGTTTTGTTGGTGCGCAGGGTTTTTATGGAACGAGTCAAAGTTTGTACCTACTACTTTGTCTACACTGAAAGAGGGGAGCACTGTACGCAATTGGGTTTCTCGTGCTCGTAGCATCGCTTTAACAGAAGGGTTCATGTAAACAATATTACCTTTTGTATCGGCCATCATGAGGTTAGTTGTCATACCTTCAACAGCTGAATTTAACCGACCAACTTCAATCTCCCTGAGCCTTCTTTCAGTTACATCTTGCCACTCCAATGCATTGCCAATGTAATTTCCCGCTGCATCATTTATGGCAGTAACATTCAATTCAAATGTCAAATCTTCAATCTGAATATCCGTTTGCCAAGGCAGATTGTTGGGGTCATTCAATAGCTTACGTTGGTGTGATGGATTCGCATGAAATACATCGATACAAGTGCCGATCAGTTTATCTGGTGCCGCTGAAAAACCAGGGTACTTCTGCTGAAAAGTCTCTTCATGTTTTTTCAGCAAATCAAGCGTGGCTTTATTTGCATAAGTAATATTAAGGTCTCTATCAACCATGACACTGGCTGTACCAGATTGATCGATTGCGCCTTGTAGTTGAGCTGCTGTATTTTCCTTTTCTCTGACTTCAGTGACATCTTGCCACTCTAAAGCGTTACCAACATACTCTTTCTTTTCGTTAAATATGCTAGTGACATTGAGCTCAAAGGTAAGATGTTCGATATTAATATCCGTTTTCCAAGGCATGTTATTGGGATCACTCAATAGCTTGCGCTGGTGCGACGGGTTCGCATGAAATACATCGATACAAGTGCCGATCAGTTTATCTGGTGCTGCCGAGAACCCAGGATATTTAAGTTGGAAAGTCTGCTCATGTTTCTTAAGTAAATCAATCGTCGATTGATTTGCATAAGTAATATTAAGGTCTCTATCAACCATGACACTCGCTGTTCCAGACTGATCGATTGCCCCTTGCAACTGAGCTGCCGTATTCTCTTTTTCCCTGACTTTAGTGACATCCTGCCATTCAAGCGAATTACCAACATATTCATTGTTTTCATTGAATATACTGGTGACATTCAACTCAAAGGTAAGATGCTCAATGTTGATATCCGTTTTCCAAGGTAAATTATTTGGGTCACTCAGTAACTTCCTCTGATGAGCTGGATTTTCATGGAAGTTATCAATACAGCTGCCGACAATATTCTCAACTTTAAAACCGGGATACTTCTTCTGGAAAACACTTTCATGCTTGGTCATTAACGTCACTGTCGCCTGATTAACATAAGTGATAGTTAAGTCTCTATCGATCATGACGTTTGCGGTGCCAGATTGGTCAATTGCGCCTTTAAAAAAGGCTGCTATATCATTTTCATTGCTACCCATATCTTTTTCCTCAACACTATTGTTATCTACTACCGACGCTTTTTTTGCTGCGTCCAACATGCAAGTAGACATAACACCATATACCGCTATCCAAGCGTCTTTCACTTCATCGGTGAAATCACTCCCCAAGCCCGATTTAAGCGTTTGTAAGAGCGCTTGAGCTACTGTCTGATAATCCACATCGGTAACCTGGTAGGTAACATGCCTCCGCCCCAACTTATCGAGAACTGGCATCAACTTATCCATATCGTCAAGCATTCCGATAGCCGTGCCTATCATCGACATTAACTTCTGAGCCTGCTGACTAATGTCGCCTTTAAATAACGACCTTAAGCAGGGGTCTAACTCAAATAAGTTGTCATAAAACATCACTCCAGCAGCATCCGAAATACCTTCGACTTTTTGCCAGCTATCTCTTACCAAATTAACTTGTTCAGGTGTCATAATCGGTCCTTTACATTAAAGTACGCATGCATCGTTATTCCACGGCTTTAGTCAGGCTTGACGTACGATAAAGTTCATCTGCATTCAATAACTTTGAGGAATTAAGCAAAATCACTATTTTATCGGGGAAGGTCGCCATGCCGTTGATAAAACGGTTGTCAATTTCCGAACCAAAATCTGGTGCAGCCCGGATCTGTTCATCACTGAATTTGTAAACATCGGACACAGCATCAACCACGATGCCGACAACAGCTTCTTTGTTGTCGATCATCGCATGCAATATAATGACGACAGTTGTTTCGTTGTATTGCTTAGCTGGTCGTTGAAAACGTTCGCTGAGATCAATAATTGGTATTATCGTGCCTCTGAGATTAATTACGCCTTTCAGATAATCAGGTGTATTGGGTATTTCAGTAACACTCGTCCAAACACGAATCTCTTTAACGCATAGAATATCTACGCCGAATTCTTCATCATCCAAGATGAAGCTCAATATCTCCCTATTTAAAGGATCTGATCCATCAGTACCGGATGCGCCACGATTAATGCTCTGCATGATCGTCATCCAAGTTCAGTAACTGCTCAACATTAAGCAGAGTTACAATATCTCCACCCACATTCACAAGGCCGCCGACATATCCGGGCGGCACTGAGCCTCCAAATGCAGAATGGCCTTTTACGTCATTTTCATCGGCGTTTAACACGTCCGATACAGAATCAACAACAAACCCCATAGTACGTTCAACGTGTTCATTCGATAAGGCGATGACAATGACAACGGTTGTCGGCTTATATTCTGCACGCCCCAAATGGAATAGCACACGCAGATCAACAATCGGAACGATTGCTCCTCTGAGATTAGTCACACCTTTGATATGCGCAGGGGCATTAGGAATTAGTGTAGGGGAGTCCCAACCTCTTATCTCACTGACAACAAGGATATCAATACCGTAATTCTCTTCACCCAGTGTGAACGTAAGGTATTGATCGCCATTGGTAATAAAGTCAATGCCCTCTAACTGAAACTCATTGTTGTCAACACTTTGATCTGGAACTTCAATTTTATTCATCGTCGGCTCCTTAAGCTGCTCGTTGTCGTGAGCACTTTCTAGAACGCTTCGAGGCACAGCTAATTAGGCCAGGAATATCGAGGATCATCGAAACTGAACCATCGCCGAGAATGGTGGCGCCAGAAATACCTTCGACTCTTTTGTAATTACTTTCTAAGCTCTTGATCACGACTTGTTGTTGCGCAAGCAGTTCATCAACTAACAAGCCAACTTTTTGACCATCACCCTCTACAACAACCAATAAGGCATTATCAATATCAGTATTTTCAGCTTCTATACCAAACTCTTCATAAACCCTGATAATAGGCACGTTATCTTCTCTCAGTCGGTACAAGAGAACATCACCTGATACCCGGTTCACCAGCTCAGATTTAATTTGAAGAGATTCAACAATGGAGAGTAAAGGGACAACGTAAACTTCCTGTCCGACTCGCACTAATTGCCCGTCGAGTATCGCCAATGTCAGCGGTAAATGAACTCTGATAGTGGTACCGACATTAACTTCAGACTCGATAAGAATGCGCCCACCCAGCGATTTTATATTTCGCTTAACCACGTCCATACCGACACCCCGGCCTGATATATCACTAACTTGGTGGGCTGTTGAGAACCCTGGCTGGAAGACCAGGTCAAAAATTTCAGGTTCTGTTAGTTGAGACTCTTTCTCAATCAATCCTTTTTCGACGGCCTTATTAAATATCACATCCTTATTCAGTCCCTTCCCATCATCACCGACCTCAATGACAATATTGCCTCCTTGATGATATGCGTTGAGGCGGATGTTTCCTTCCTCAGGCTTGCCTTTAGCGAGCCTTTCTTCAGATGTTTCGATACCATGGTCAATGGCATTTCTAACCAAGTGCACCAGAGGATCACTAATCTTTTCCATGACAGTTTTGTCTAGCTCTGTGTTCTCGCCTTGTATAATCAGCTCTACTTTCTTATCAATTTGTACAGATAAATCTCTGATCATTCTCGGGAAACGATTAAAAGCAAAACTAATAGGTAGCATGCGAATGCGCATAACACTTTCTTGCATCTCTTTAGTATTTTGAAGCAATTGCTCAAGGCCGCTAGAGAGCTTTTCTAACTTAGACATGTCAAAATTGCTGCCTAACTCAGACAACATAGACTGTGTAATCACAAGCTCACCTACCAGGTTAAAAAGGTCGTCGACTTTGTCTATACCCACTCGAATAGAGGATGCACTTGCCGCAGAACTAGAACGCACCTCTTGTTCATTATTAACGTCCTTCGAAGCTGATACCGCTGGTGCTTGAGGTTTTGGTGAAACAGGCTCTACAACATTCTCACTAGGAGGCTCAATTGCTTCTAGCGCGTTACTGTCTGCCAACTGGATATCGACTTCACATTCATCAATAACCCAATCGAAAACCTCTAATATCTCCTCGTAGCTAGCCATGCTTTGCGTAAGCTCAATCTTCCAACTTAGGAAACACTCATCAGGCACCAGATCATCTATATCAGGCATAGCTGATGCATTTGCTTCACAACTCAAGGTGCCGAGAGTTTCTAGTTCCTTAAATAACCTTAACGGTTCATTTCCCGTTTTTAGAATGCCCTTATCTGGAATGAATGTAATGATCCAATTATTCTCATCATCACCAACCAGTGCGCTTTGCGGTTCTTCGCTGGTTGATGGGCTCGACGTATTGTCACTCTGTAGAATTTGATTAAACGCTTCAATCAACAGTGTTGATTGGTCTAAATTAGGAGTATTACGAGCTTGCAGCGCATAAATCATGACACGCAAACAATCACATGAACGCAGGAGTAGCTCGATTGATTCTTCAGTAAGTACTCGTTCACCCTCTCGCACTTCATCTAATAAAGTTTCTAAAACATGGGTGAATTTAGAAACCGATGTAAATCCAAATGTCCCACTGCCACCTTTGATCGAATGAGCAGCCCTAAAGATCGTGTTGATGATTTCATTATCACTTTCACCACTAGAGCTGATGGTTAACAAGGATTGCTCCATAATGTCTAAGCTTTCCAAGCTTTCTTCAAAGAAAATGTCGTAGAACTGCTCCATATCAATGGTCATAAAGGTTTCCTTCTCTTATATCAACAAGGCAAACGCATTAATTCAAAACCCGTGCAACGGTCGATACGAGCTTCTCAGGGTTAAATGGTTTAACTAACCACCCTGTCGCACCTGCTTCTTTACCAGCAGACTTTTTATCCATGGACGATTCTGTTGTGAGGAGTAAAATAGGTGTGTACTTATAGCTAGGCAGGCTACGCAAGTTTCTAACCAGTTCTATGCCATCCATAATGGGCATATTTAAATCAGTAACGACCGCATCAAAACGCCCACTCTTGGCTTTATCCAAACCAGACTTACCATCTGGAGCTTCGACTACTTGATGCCCAGCAGATTTGAGTGTTGTCATAACCATATTCCTCATAGAAGCAGAATCATCAACAATTAATATTTGAGCCACCTTATATTCCTTTGTTTTAAAATATTTAACTAATCATCTAATCCAAAAATACTTGGAAAACCTAAAATCCTTGCTGAATCAACAAGCTCCTCAGAGGGGTTACTCCAGATAACTTGCCCGCCTGACTTATCAAGTTTTCTCTTAACTGCTATTACTATTTGTAGGCCTGCTGTATCTACCTTTTTTACTTTGCTCGCTTTTACTTCAATAGTGTTAGAAACATCCAGTGCCTTTAAAAACCTTTTATACATGGAATCGGCGTTAGCAATACAAAGCGATTCACTAAGCGTGACACTCGTTTTTTCCTTCACAGAAAACTCCTTTCAACTGAAAAATATACTGGCTTCTGGAAGCATGATCTTTATGGGAGCTCATTACCGAAGACAAAAAATGCAGGCGCTAAAAAAAGCCTCTATTCACGAAGCGTAGAACAGGAAATTATATTTTTCCAATAAATGGATTTTACTTACCATAAATAATTCATTTTAAAATGTAAAAAAGTGAGTCTGGTAGTTGCGAGTGCATTGTTAATACTTAACAATAGTAATCACAATTTAAGGATCTTATAAAAAATAAGATAACCATCTAAATCAACACGTTAACTGTGTAGAAAAATATATAGTCAGCTTAAAAGGGAGTTATCCAATCAAGGAGGGGCGTTATATTTTTAAGTGATATAAAGACATCCCAAAAGGAGGATAGATATGGCGCTTTAAAAACAAAAACCAGCGCTAAATCATCTCAAGCTAAGCTTTTTAGTTACTACTGATTTGAGTACACAATGGGAAGGCTACTGGTACTGGCTATTCGGACTTGATATCTCGACTTAAGAGGATTTTTGCCGCAACTTTAGCGTCAACATTATTGTATAACACTTGATAAATTTGTTCGGTGATGGGCATTTCAATCTGCTGTCGCTGACTGAGCATATGCACTTCTTTCGTATTGCGAAAACCTTCGACGACCTGTCCAATACTTTCAATTGCTTCATCAACTGACATACCTTGACCAAGAGCTAGCCCAAAGCGACGATTTCTTGATTGGTTGTCTGTGCAAGTTAGGACGAGATCACCTAGGCCCGCCATGCCCATAAAGGTATTATTGTCAGCCCCCATACTTAGCCCTAAACGGGTCATTTCTGCAAGGCCACGCGTAATAAGCGCAGTACGAGCATTGGCACCAAATCCAAGACCATCAGCAAGCCCAGCACCAATTGCGATAACGTTCTTGATAGCACCACCGAGCTGAACACCGATCATGTCTGCATTTTTATAGACTCGGAAAGATTTATCACAGTGAAGCTTAGAAGCTAAATCGTCGGTAAACTCATCATTATCAGATGATAAAGAAATAGCTGTCGGTAACCCGGCTGCCATTTCTCTTGCGAAAGTAGGGCCTGATAAAACAGCTAAAGCCACCTTATCGCCTAGTACCTGTTTAGCAACGTCTTGCAACAAACAACCTGCTTCAGGATCCAGTCCTTTGGTTGCCCAAGCTATTTTGTGCTGCGTTGTTAGGAGAGGCTTTAGTTGCTCAAGGACAGACTTAAATACATGACTTGGCACAACGACCAGAATATGATGACTTTTGCCAATAGCATCTGCTAAATCAGTTTCAACATGAAGGTCGTCAGGAAAGCAAAAACCAGGTAAGTATCGCTCATTTTCTCGCGTCTCTGCCATACGAGCTTGTTGCTCAGCGTTACGCCCCCATAGATGAGTGTCAACTTTATTCCTAGCTAAACAAAAAGCAAGGGCGGTCCCATAAGAGCCCGCCCCGACAACAGTCACAGCATTAAGCTTGCTGCTAGTGTTCATCGACTAGTGTGCGTCAACGATTTCGTCAGGTGCCGCTGCAGCTTGCTGTGCCTGTGCTTCTTGTGCACGTTTTTGCATGTAGGCTTGGAAGATAGCATCGAAGTTAACCGGCGCTAAATTAAGTGCTGGGAAAGTACCACGATTCACTAAGTTAGAAATACACTCTCTCGCATATGGAAACAATGTATTCGGACAGAAAGAACCAATCATATGCGCTTTTTGTTGATCAGGTATTTCACTACCAATGGTGAACACACCAGCTTGATCTACTTCACATAAAAACGCCGTTTCACCTTCAACAACTGCGGTGACCGTTACTTTCAGTACAACTTCATAGGAGTTGCCTTCAATCACATTACTGCGAGTGTCCAAGTCTAATTTAACTTCAGGCTTCCACTCTTTCTTAAAGATATTGGGGGCGCCTGGGCACTCAAAAGAAATGTCTTTTACATAGATGCGTTGGATTGCAAATTGTTGAGCTTGTTGCTGATTCGCGCCTGCTGCCTGAGCACCTGCACCATTTGTAGCATGTTCGTCTGCCATAATATTCTCTTACTTAATTTCTATTAATCGTTGTCAGTATTATGCTGACAATAATGCTTGTAATTTACTTTCACGTTCCAACATAAACAAATCATCACAACCACCAACATGGGCTTTGTTAATAAAGATTTGAGGAACTGTACTACCACCATCTGCGCGTTTGATCATTTCATCACGCAAACCCGGGTTTTTGTCTAAACTAAACTCGGTGTATTTAACACCTTTTTTATCCAGCAACGCTTTAGCACGCTGGCAATAAGGGCAATATCCTTTGGTATACAACTCAACATTTGCCATTGTTACAACTCCTATTTACTGACCGGTAATCCGGCACCTAACCACGAATTCATGCCACCTTTCAAAATAGACACTTGCGAGAAGCCGGCCGTTAACATTTGATTCGCCGTTTTCTTGCCAGTCAACCCTGCCGCACAAACAACAATAATGGGTTTACTTTTACTTTTTTCAAGGGAAGAGAAGTCTGCTTTATTTTGTTGCTCTTGACCAAGTAATTTAGCGCCTAAGATATGCCCTTTTTTATATTCATTCGATTGGCGTACATCGACAATAACCGCATCTTCTTTATTCATCAGCAATGTTGCGTCGTGTGTTGAAAGCTCTTTCACTTTTGACAATGCGCCGCCAATAAAGCTATAGGCAATCATCAAGACAACAGCAATCCATCCAATAGACAATACGGGGTGGTTGGAAGCAAACTCAATATACTGCTCCATAATGTAAATATCCTCTCAATGCCGATAATAAGTAACCAAAAAACGACCGAGGATTATATATCAACCTCGCTAATAAACCAGTTTTTATACTTACATCTGTTGGCTTATTAGCAATAGCTGAAGAGCGAGTGATATTACTGATCTTTGTCGTCTCGCCTTATCCTTTCAATCAATTGATTTAGCACAACATCTTCTGCCTGCAAATCAGTCGGCGTTGGAATAGAGATATCAGGAACAACACCATCTGGCTTTTTATCACCCGGTGGTCTGATGATATGTGCTTTAGGGAAGTCAACTACAAAGCCTGTTTTATCTAAAGCGAATGTCTCTATCGAACCACAGGTTGTTGCAAGGTCAGCGGTTTTCTTACCAACAACCTTCCCCAGATTGAAACCTTTGGTAATGACAAAAGGCATGCCTTTAGCCTCTTCAGACTTTGCATGTTCATAGGCATTCTCTTCAGAAGCTAATCACCTTATAGTCAAAGTTCAGTTACCATTCTCTTTTAATCACTTCGGTATGAAATTTATCTTGTAATACATTAATCTATTCAATACAGCATTCACTTAGGTTAGGTCAAACGAGCCTATCAACAACATCTAATTTGGAACTATCTATGCGTCAAAAAGTAGAATTTAAGAGCGGCGAAAACACGTTAAGTGGATTACTAGAAACACCAGAATCAAATATTCGGTTCTTCGCCCTTTTTGCTCATTGTTTTACGTGTGGTAAAGATGTCGCAGCGGCCTCCCGTATTAGCCGTGCATTAACTGCAAAAGGCATTGCTGTTTTGCGTTTTGACTTCACTGGGTTAGGTAATAGCGATGGTGATTTTGCCAATACAAATTTTTCATCCAACATACAAGATTTGGTCTCTGCTGCTGGTTTCTTGCGTGATGAATACGAAGCGCCCAAGCTACTCATCGGTCATAGTTTAGGCGGAGCAGCTGTTCTGGGTGTTGCGCAATTGGTTCCTGAGTCAAAAGCGGTTGTCACCATTGGCTCACCATCAGATGCGGCACATGTAGCGCACAACTTTGCAGCACATATAGATGATATTGAAACGAAAGGAAAAGCCGAAGTAGACCTCGCTGGTCGAAAATTTACCATACAAAAGCAATTCCTGGATGACATCACTACTTATGGCAACGATCACATACACACTCTTAAAAAAGCCTTACTGGTTATGCACTCGCCAATAGACAGCATTGTCAACATTACAGAGGCTGAGAAGATTTACCAGTCAGCTTTACATCCTAAGAGCTTCGTCAGTTTAGACGACGCGGATCATTTGTTGACCAACAAAGATGATGCTGAATACGCTGCAGGTGTCATTGCCGCGTGGGCCAACAGGTACGTACCTAGTGAGTCTGAAACATATAAAAGCAATGTTTCGCAAGGTCATGTATTAGTTGAAGAGAAAGATCACAAATTTACCCAGCATGTCAGCACAGGCAGCCATTATTGGTTAGCTGATGAACCCACAAAAGTTGGTGGAAAGAACACAGGGCCCGATCCATACGAACACCTGCTTGCAGGTTTAGGGGCTTGCACATCCATGACCTTACGCATGTATGCACAACGTAAAGAACTACCTATTGACCATATTAAAGTTGAACTTACCCATACGCGAAACTACGTGGAAGACTGTGACAACTGTGAAGGCAATACTGGTATCGAGGCAATAGTGCGTAATATAAGTTATGTTGGTGATCTGGATGAACAACAAAAAGTGCGCTTTTTGGAAATAGCGGATAAGTGCCCCATTCATAGAACACTCCACAACAACGTTTCTGTCGTTAGTAAACTAGCAGAATAGTCATAAGTGGTACTTACCGGCAACAATCGTAACATCGTGATTGTTGCCTATTCCTCATGTACTTTTATAGGCTACCTTATACCCGTTTAGCTATTTCAGAGTCTGACTTATAACGAACCTTTTGCCCCGCTTTCAAGCGCTCTGCACCACGAATGACAACAGGCATATCATCGTCAAGCTCACCCTTAACTTCAATACGGGGACCAACCCCAATACCTGTTGTTACAGGGATTTGATGAGCTATATTCGCTTGGTCGACTAAATAAATAAACGTGCCTGCTTGCCGCAACACCAAAGCGTCGCGGGGAACCGTCATTGCTTGATAATATTCGCTGTGAGGCAGAGCAACACGCACAGCGCTGCCAATCGCAAAATCTCCGGCTTCCAATGACACTCTTACTTCCATCATACGAGATAGAGCATTGCCAACAGGTACTATGGTGCGAATCGACTGTTCCTTCTCTAGAGATCCGCGCTTCACATTAATCCGCATCCCATTCGCGATAAAAGGCACGGCTGACAATGGTGCTCTAATGCTGGCCTCAACGTTAGACGTATCAACAATACGCAACATATCAGCACCAACTGCTGTATATTCGCCAGGGCTTTGTATGCGCTCAACCACTAATGCTTTAAAAGGCGCCCGGACTTGTGTTTGGGATAGTTGGTGATCGGTCAGTTTCTTATTGATCTCTGCTTGTGCTAACTCTTGCTTTGCAACTTCAAGGTCAGATAGAACCTGATCCAATTCATCACGAGACGCCGCATTGCTTTTAGCCATTTGACTAAAACGTTCTTGCTTACGACTTAATAATTTAACGGTGGATTGCCACCTCGCGATATTGGCTAGGTTTTGTTCACTTTCAAGCAAAAACCTATGATCATCCAACTTGGCTAATACTTCTCCCGCTTCAACTAAATCACCTACGTCGGCCATCCAAGTGACTCTTCCAGCGACCTCGGAGGCGATATTTGAGTCAGTCCGACTAACCACTGTACCGGATACCCAAATTTGCTCAGAAATTTGCTCTGACTGCACATTCTCAACCTCTACTAACATGGGTGGTGGTTCTGTCGTGTTCTCTTGTGCAAACGCTATACTCGTTGACAACAATAGAGCGAAGCTAATTCTTTTCATTGTTCCAATCCTTCGCACCTCAAGTATTGGTGCTGTCTTTTATTAAAATCTGTCGGTTCGTTGCTGACTCTTTACGGTACTGCTCAAGCTCCCAACGGACACTGTTTGCGATTTCTCTTGAGAGAATTTCAACTGGAGTAAGGTCGGTAAGAGTATAAGAGTGAACAAGGTACTTACGCTCATTCCGCCCACAATTACAGCAGCCAGTCCCCGATAAATAACACTGCCAGCGCCTGGCATAAGTAACAAAGGCAACATGCCAAAAATAGACGTTAAGGTACTCATAAAAATGGGCCTTAACCGAAATAGGAGTGCCTGATGGACCGCATCACGCCGGCTTAAACCTTCTGCTTCACCGTTGCGCGTTTGGTGTACCAAAAGAATGGCATTGTTGACCACTAAACCGAGTAAAATGATGAAGCCGATCATGGTTAGCAAATCCATAGGCTGGAAATTCACCAGATTCAATAAACGTATGCTAATCACACCACCAACGGTGGCTAAAGGGATACTTAACACGACCATCAAACTGTCTTTTAAAGACTTAAACAACCCAGCCATCAAGACAAATAATAGCCCCATAGCAAACAAGAAGTTTTGACTCATGGTTGCAACTGTCTTGCTCAAACTGTCTGCGCTACCGCCATAATTAATGGCACCACCAGCGGGCATCAACGCTTG
>CAZVDU010000088.1:0-10409 GCA_964625615.1 uncultured Pseudoalteromonadaceae bacterium
CGTAAAGCAGGTTTTATTGCAGACGACGAAATCTATCAACATTGCCCATTTGGGATGATGCTGGGTAAAGATGGTAAGCCATTTAAAACGCGCTCAGGTGGCACAGTTAAGCTTGTTGAATTGCTTGATGAAGCTGTTGAAAGAGCAGAGAAGTTGATCGCTGAAAGAACCGCAGATTTATCACGTGAAGAGCGTCAAGTCATTTCAAAGAAAGTGGGTATTGGTGCGGTAAAATATGCTGATTTAAGTAAGAGTCGTACAACGGACTATATTTTTGATTGGGATACCATGCTCAGTTTTGAAGGCAATACTGCACCCTACCTACAATATGCCTACACGCGTGTTAAAAGTATCTTCCGTAAAGCCGATATTGATATAGATACTATCAAAGCCGAGGTTGTTGTTTCAGAGGTTCAAGAGAAAGCCCTGGCTGTTAAGCTTTTGCAATATCAAGAACCAATCACGCAAGTAGCAAGCGAAGCTACACCGCACGTTCTATGTACCTATATCTATGAGTTAGCAAGCTTATTTATGACATTTTATGAAGCATGTCCAATTCTCAAAGAAGGCATTGAACCTCAAATCAAAGAGAGTCGACTCATGCTCGCTGCACTAACAGCTAACACACTCAAGTCTGGCCTAGATTTGCTTGGCATTGAAACCATGGAAAAAATGTAAGTCCTCTAGCACATTGCACTCTAAGTATTGTTTTTGCCAGGCTCATTGTTTGAGTCTGGTGTTTCATTTTGAACATCCCCATTTTTGGATTTCTTTCTAAAAAATGCGTTTTCCTTCTCAATTTGCTTACTAAGTGCTGCTTCTATTTGGTCGACATAGTCATCACTTTTAGGAGCCTCTGAAGGGCTCTCAGTATGACTTCGATGCTCAAACAAATTAATAAAATCATCTGTCTTACGTCCAAATTGCATTAATGATTGAAAGTAAATAGATGGGTTTTCGGGGTGTGTGATTGAGCCGTAAATAGCGGCAATAACGGCTATTGGACTTAGAATGATATCTCGAATACCATCCAATGCTAACTTCCCTTGAAATATCAGCACATCACGTAGAAGCTTTTTCGTGTTATCTGGTTTATTGGGTTTTACACTCAATTGATTGTCCATTCTCTTTAGGCCTTTACGTAACGGTCGATTAGCACGCATAATTCAGTGCATTCGATTTGATATCATAATACTGCATTTGGTCGCAGTGTCGCACAAGATGAGGAATCATTCATGATAAAGATTTTAGCGTTTGCTGGCAGCACTCGTAGAGACTCGTTTAATAAGAAGCTAGTTAAGGTAGCTGCAAAAGGAGCTGAAGAAGCAGGTGCGGAAGTGACCTACATTGACCTAGCTGATTTTCCCATGCCTTTGTTTGATGAAGACTTAGAAGCAGAGAAAGGTATGCCCGAGCATGCACAGCGATTTAAGGATTTGATGATCGGATCCGATGGCATACTCATTGCTTCACCTGAATATAATGGTGCCTATAGTGCGGTACTTAAAAATGTGATTGATTGGGCATCTCGTGGCGCTGAAGGTGAACCAATCTTGGCCGCGTTTAAAGGTAAAACGGCGAGCATCATGGCTGCATCACCCGGTGCTCTTGGGGGGGTAAGAAGTCTAGGCGTGTTAAGAACTCTTTTAAGCGGGATTGGTGTTTTAGTGCTCCCGACACAAAAAGCCGTAGGTAAAGCGCACGAAAAGTTTAATGATGATGGTTCAATGAACAGTGAAAAAATCCAAATTAGTGTTATGCAAATGGGCGCTGAGTTGGTAGCAACCGCTGAGAAGTTGAAAGCCTAAAACTCTACAAATTAACGTAGCCCATATATTCCTGATCTTTTTATTGGATGAAAAGACCATAATGTTATTTAGCGATCTTCGATATGCACTTCGTGTATCTATCTATTGATTAATTAATTCATCAAAGCCACCAAAAATCATGCGTTTACCATCAAATGGAGTGGGGGTATTAAGTCGCTCATCGGCCATAATCTTTTCCCAACCCGCATCTCTGCTGGCTTTTGATTCCCATATATACCATGCGAATACAACGGTCTCATCATCTTGGCATTTTACAGCCATGGGCATTGACGTTTCCTTCCCGTCAGGCACTTCATTTCCCCAACCTTCTGTCACACTTAAGACGCCATGCTCTTTAACGATCTCAGCCACTCTAGCAGCAAATTTAGCATACTCGTCTTTTTTTGCTGTTGGTACAGCTACCATGTAGCCGTCTATATAGCTCATGTTTTACTCCTGTTTAAATAAATCTCAACGTTTTGTATTGAGACTACGTTAGCCATTGTTTTGAAATTGCATGCCTTGATAGCCAAACTAAGAATATGCCGACTACTATCACAAGAGAAGGCATGATTACTGAACCAGGGCCATAAATTTCTATTGAGTTGGCAATAAAGAATGAGTAGTACATCTGGACCAATATGCCAATCAAAGAAAGAATGAAAACAATTTGGGCTAAAGCTTTCTTTACTAGCGTTAACAAGCAACCGAGAGTCCCACCTATAACGGCAAAAGCAAAAGCTGTATCGGCCCAAAGCGGGATATTGTTGTAGAGTTTTTGTTCTGCATCAGACAGTTCTGCGATTGCTTCTGCTGACATAAACATCTGGTTAAAAAACGCCATTAGGCCAAGTATATTCCATACAAGACATATTGACATGATTACCCAAAACCAGGTGGGGATTTTGATAGGTTCTTCTGACATAACTTTCTTTATTCTTATAATAGTTCATTAACTATAGTCAGAACTTGCCGAGAATCCTAGAGGAAGTATGTGTTCGAGTCGCTGAAAAAATGTACAGATAAAGCCAACTCGCTCTAACTATAGAGAATTTAAAAATACATCGCTGAAAAATTTATTGAGGTTAAGCTTAAATTCTTCGGGCCTTACGCTACTCTCTATTTCATCATTGATGTGGCGCAAATCCATCATTTTCGTTTCACTAAAAGCGCCAGTTTTCACTTGATAAAAAGTCATTACTTTAGGTTTTAGAGGGTCTTCTTTATTTGCCGATACCACAATGGCTAATTTACCACTTGCCATCTTGACCAAGGAACCTACTGGGTGAACACCAATACACTTAATGAATTGTTGGATCAACGATTGATCGAGCTTTGCTGTGTGTTTAGATAACAGTTGTTTAAGTGCCGCTGTAGGGTTTAGTGCGTCCCGGTAAGGTCGACTAGACGTTAAAGCGTCATATGTATCAACAATAGCAGCCATTCTGCCGTAAGTTGTAATCTCATCATTACTTTTACCTGCGGGGTAACCGCTGCCATCAAGCCTTTCGTGGTGATTAGCAATGACATTAAGTATGGTATCTGATGTATCTGCGGTCTGCTCGATAATCTCAATACCAATGTCTACATGGGTGTTGACGATAGAGCGCTCAGACTTGGTTAACGGGCCAGCTTTTGCCAGGATATCAGCAGGTAAAGTAGCCATGCCTGTGTCCATCAACAAACCGCTAAGACTCATTTCTTCTATCAACTCTTTATCAAAGCCTAAATGCTTAGCAAAGACAGCCATTAAAATAGAACAGTTAAGTGAATGTTCAAGTAAGTACTCGTCAGCATTTTTAATAAGACTCAAACAACATAAGGCATTCGAGTTTTCGAAAACAGAATCAATTATGTCTAGACTTAAGTCTTTCAGAGGTTCCAGATCGATGCGTTGCCCCGTCTGGATCATCATTTGATAATCTTTTTGAATTTCTTTGGCTTGTTGATAAATATTGTTGGCGTTATCAAAAGTTTGGCTGTCTGTCCTTTTTCTAGTTTTTGGGGGAGCTTCTGTTGTTTCTTGTTCTGTTGATTCTTCTAACTTACTGCGAGCCATATCGACTTCGATTTCAAGAATGCCTTTGCTCTTCAACAGTGAAATATTTTTTTCTGTCTTAACTATGCCTTGCGTTCTTATTTTAAAAGTGCCAGTTTGTTTTAACACCTGATTGACGAACATACCAGGAACAAGTTCATCAATAACAATGGCTTTAAGCATAAATGGACTCTTGTCATTAAGCCTTAATCTCTGATTGATTACGGCTGTTTCTAGTCTAGAAAATAAGGTTGAATTATAGCTCTAAATTTTTAATTGTGTGCATAATATCCATGATTTTATCGGCCTGTTCGGTGTTTTTTTAACCATTGTGATGATAAAAAACACATGTTGTTCAAATAAATATGTACAACACTATCCCACGACGGTTGGTTTAGCTCTGCCATTGAGGGATAGTGCGTTCAAAATCAGCGATCTTCGACTCGACTTCTAAGGTTTGACCAATCGCATCCAGCCCTTTGATCATGTTTTCCTTATGTTGAGCATCAATAAAGAATTCGAATGTGTTTGTACCACACACCACTTTTTGATTGATCAAATCTACTGTGATTAACGTGTCTGGGGTGCTTTGAACGGCAGCGAATAAAGTGTCCATTTGGTTTGAACTTAATTGGACTGGTAGCAGCTGATTATTTAAACAATTTCCATAGAATATATCAGCAAAGCTTGATGCAATAATAACCTTAAAACCATAGTCTGCGATTGACCACTGTGCATGTTCACGGCTCGAACCACAGCCAAAGTTCTCTCTAGCAAGTAAAATGGAGGCAGACTGATACTTAGCTTGATTGAGTACAAAGTCAGGATTAGGCTCTTGCTCATACAGATCCAGATAGCGCCAGTCATGAAATAAGTGTTTACCGTAACCACTACGAGTAACAGCGGTTAAAAATTGTTTTGGAATGATCTGATCGGTATCTACATTCGCGTGATCTAGTGGTAATGCTGAGCCCTGGTGTATTTTAAAACTTTGTGCCATTTTAAGCTTCCTTTACAAATTGACGAACATCGACAAAACAACCATGAATTGCCGCTGCGACAGCCATTTCAGGGCTGACTAAGTGAGTACGAGAGCCTCTCCCTTGTCGTCCTTCGAAATTTCGGTTACTGGTTGACGCACATCGATCTCCTGCTCGTAAAATATCGTCGTTCATACCTAAACACATTGAGCATCCCGGTAAACGCCATTCAAATCCAGCATTAATGAAAATGCCATCTAACCCTTCACTCTCCGCTTGTTGTTTAACACTAACTGAACCAGGAACCACAATAGCAGTCACGTCATTTGCAACTTTGCCTAATTTAGCGACTGATGCCGCAGCTCGTAAATCTTCGATACGAGAGTTGGTACATGACCCTACAAAAACATGTGTAATAGCTAATTCAGACAATACTTGACCCGCCTCAATAGCCATGTATTTTAGCGCGTTTTCTGCAGATGTTTTTTCGATTGGATCGCTCATGCTCTCTGGGTTTGGAATGGGCGTGTTAATGTCGATTACTTGTCCAGGGTTGGTTCCCCAAGTGACTTGTGGGTGTATGTTTTCTGCTTTTAAGGTTACCACTTTATCGAACTCTGCATTTTCATCCGACTTCAATGATTGCCAATAGATAACGGCTGCATCCCAATCGCTTCCTTTGGGCGCATACTCTCGTTCTTTAAGGTAGCTAATGGTTGTTTGGTCTGGAGCAATCAGTCCAGCTTTTGCGCCTGCTTCAATGCTCATATTGCAGACGGTCATACGCTCTTCCATACTCAGAGCTTCGATCGCTGAACCACAATACTCTATGACATAACCTGTTGCTCCCGCATGGCCTATTTCGCCAATGATCGCAAGAATAATGTCTTTCGCAGTAACTCCTGTGCCTAACCTTCCGATAACGTTAACCTTCATGCTTTTGGCTTTGTGTTGCTTAAGTGTTTGCGTTGCGAATACGTGCTCAACCTGAGACGTACCAATACCAAAAGCTAAAGCTCCAAAAGCGCCATGTGTTGCTGTATGCGAGTCACCACAAACTACTGTCATACCTGGTAATATGAGGCCAAGCTCTGGCCCAATAACATGGACAATGCCTTGTTTCTGGTGACCGACAGGAAATAATTCTATGCCGTGGGATTTGCAATTCTTGGCCAGCGTTTGTAACTGTAATTGGTTCGTTGGACCACAAGCATCTAAGGCGAGTGAGCGTGTTGATATACTGTGATCCATAGTCGCGAAAGTCTTATCTGGGCGACGGACTTTTCGACCTTTTTCATCTAGCCCAGCAAATGCCTGTGGTGAAGTAACTTCGTGGATCAGGTGCCGATCAATGTAAATCAGTGTTTCTTCGCCTGCTTGAGCGACTATATGAGCTTGCCATATTTTATCAAAGAGTGTTTTAGCCATTAGTTGTTTACCTCAATATATTTGGTAACGGTTTGACCTACTTCAGCAGTTGAGCTCGCTTTTTGATTCATACCTTCTTGCAACAATTCTGCCGTTAAAACTCCATCCGCTAAAGTTTGTGTAACAGCGTTGTCAATGGCATCAGCAGCGTCCGTTAAGTTTAAGCTGTGTCTTAACAACATGGAAAGCGACAATATTTGTGCAATAGGGTTAGCGATACCTTTACCTGCAATATCAGGGGCCGAGCCTCCTGCGGGCTCATATAAGCCAAAACCTTTTGCATTGACGCTAGCAGAAGGAAGTAATCCCATGGAACCTGTAATCATGGCGCATTCATCAGAGATAATATCTCCAAACAGATTTGAACAAAGTAAGACATCAAACTCATTAGGAACCTTGAGCAATTGCATGGTGGCGTTGTCTATGTAGATATGTTCTAACGCAACATTTTGATATTCTTGTGCGACTTCTTCTGTTACTTCTCGCCAGAGTCGGCTACAAGCTAAAACATTCGCTTTATCGACAGATGTGACTTTTTTATTGCGCTTTTGCGCAGTCTGAAAGGCAATATGAGCGATACGCCTAATCTCAGCTTTAGAGTAGCGCATAGTGTCAAAAGCTGTTTGCTGCTCGCCATCACCTTCAATGCCTTTAGGCTGTCCAAAGTAAATACCGCTAGTGAGTTCTCTGATTACAACAACATCAAAACCACTGGCCGCTATATCAGCACGTAACGGTGATAGGCTCTCTAAACCTGAATAGATTTTGGCTGGACGTAGATTACTGAATAAGTCAAAGTGGCTACGAAGTGTTAATAAAGCAGCTCGTTCTGGGCGTTGCTCTAACGGTAATTGGTCCCACTTAGGGCCACCTATCGAACCGAAGAGGATTGCATCCGCTGTTTCGCATCCCTTTAAGGTTTGTTTTGGTAGTGCTTCACCACACTGATCTATGGCGTAGCCTCCTACAGGAAATTCATTGACATCAATGTTAAGAGAAAATCTCTTTTTTACGGCATCTAATACACCAAGCGCTTCTTGCATAACTTCGGGTCCAATACCGTCACCTGCGAGTACTGCTATATTCATGGTTTGTCTGTTCCTCTGTGTAAAGGCTCATAGGCGTAGTTATACGCCTGCTATTTGGAGCTTGTGTTGGTCGATTTGGTCAGCTAAATAGGTATTATTCAATACATAGATGAGTGCTTTGACGCCTGCTTCGACAATATCAGTCGCTAAACCAATTCCGGTAAATCGTCTGTTGTTGTATTTTGCGACCACGCTAACCTGCGCCAGTGCATCGGCACCTTCACCTTTCGAGTCCAGCTTAAAGTTAATGATATCTACCTGCGTTAAGCCGGTTGCTTGAAGAATGGCATTGAATGCGGCATCAACAGGGCCATTACCGATAGCTGATGCTGATTTTTCCTCTTCGCCAAGGCATATAGTGACAGTGGCACTAGGCAGTATGTTTTGGCCGGAATTAGCATGAAGGTAGCTTAATGTGTAATACGCTTCGTCATGCTTTTGTTGATCAAAGAATACCAGCGCTTCTAAGTCATAGTCGAAGACTTGGCCTTTTTTGTCGGCAAGCTTCAAGAATGCTTTGTAAAGTGTATCTAAGTCATAATCTGTATCTTTGTATCCAAGTTCTAGCATTCGATGTTTGATAACATGCCTGCCAGAGCGTGATGTTAGATTTAAGTTGTTTTTATTAATGCCGACGCTCTCTGGTGTCATGATTTCGTAGGTGTTTTGCGCTTTTAATACACCGTCTTGATGGATCCCTGAGGAATGGCTGAATGCGTTTGCGCCAACAATCGCTTTGTTACTTTGTACCGGCATGTTGCATATCTGACTAACGAGCTTTGATGTACGCATAATTTCCTGACTTTGGATATTTGTTTGCATACCTAGTTGTTGTTGACGGGTTTGTAAGATCATGGCAATTTCCTCTAATGAGCAGTTGCCAGCTCTTTCACCAATGCCATTTATAGTGCATTCCACTTGTCGTGCGCCGTTTTCGATGGCAGAAAGGGAGTTAGCAACGGCTAACCCTAAATCGTTGTGGCAGTGAACTGATATTATTGCTTTGTCGATGTTTGGTACGCGATTGTATAACTGATGGATAATGCCACCGAATTCTGTTGGTGTGGTATAACCGACGGTATCGGGGATGTTGACTGTTGTTGCACCAGCACTGATAGCTGCTTCAACCATTCGGCATAGATAGTCTATGTGCGTTCGACCAGCATCCTCACAGGAGAACTCTACATCATCTGTGAATCGCCTTGATTGTTTGATTGCCGCCACTGCCATGTCGACAACTTCATTTTGTGTTTTACAGAGTTTGGCATTGACGTGTAACTCCGATGTTGCAATAAACGTATGGATTCGGAACCGCTCAGCTATTTTTAGTGCTTGCCCACAGGCTTCTATGTCACCTGAAATAGCTCTAGATAAGCCACAAGGAATCGCGGTAGTTAATTTACTGGCAATAGCTTTAACTGATTCGAAATCGCCGGGTGATGAAACAGGGAAGCCTGCTTCAATAACGTCTACGCCAAGCCGTTCTAGAGCCAGTGCTATTTGCAGTTTGTCCTTTGAGGAGAGGCTCGCTGGTAATGCCTGTTCACCGTCACGCAAAGTGGTATCAAATATAACAACTTGGTTAAACATTATTTTTCCCTGTTAAAAGGTCATAAAAAAACCCGTGACATGCACGGGTTTTTTCAGCTGATTATCAACAACTCACCCGTGCAGTCTTGCTGCCATCAGTAGTAGAGTAAGTAGGATAGTGTTTGTCATTTTCTTTTAAATTTGCTTCTATTCTTTATTAATTCGACATTAATAATTAATTATTAGTGTTTTTATCCTAATAATTTGATTTTTGATACTGTGAATGTATTAAACTACGAATAGAGCGCTATGGTCAATACAACAACCGAATTAATTTTCAATAAAGAGGATGTTTCTTTTTTGGAAAGCCTTTAGCTGTGGATTAGCAATAAGCTTAAAGGCATATTTGCAACTGAAGCTTGCTCCCACAGGTTAATTAATTTGAATGTATAAAAGGTCAGGCTTAAATTAAGTGAGCTTATAACTTCTTAAGTTTGTGTGGGGCTTTCCAGTTTATGGCGGTAGAGAGTAAGAGCTCCCTCAATGGAAGCATTCGTGGTTGAGTTCGGCCTCTGTGATTCCAGCTATGCCCACAGCATGCGGCAGTCAATGACGACGGTGTAGGTTTTAGCAAGCGTTTCAGCGGTTGAGTCAATGTAGGTATATGCTGAGCTTCTGCGGAATTTTGCTCATAAGTATTACCATCATAACTAAACCAACGGTTTTTATTGAGATGAAGTCTGTTGTTCTGATGGTCGATCCTGTCGATGGAATCGAGCTCTATGTAATCGGTTCCCAAGAATTGCACATGAACGGGTACTGGCATACCGTATTGCGCATGTTGGATTGACCAATCCTCTGTCTGTTCTGGCTTGACGCGATTAGCCACGCAAGTTGCGGACTGTTTAGCTTGCCAGCTCGCGTTATGGATATCGACAGTCATATTGCTTTGATGTTGCAATAATTGTTCTGCGACACGTTTGATATGGTAGGTTAAACCCGCCAAACGTCTTTTTAGTAATCGGGTATCCTGGCTTGATGACTGTGAAAGTGAAGACAATTCTCTTTCATATAGCGCATTACAAAGTTCAGCAAATTGAACTTGCGCTTGCTGATTGTTGAAAATGTCATCTTGGCTAGTCATGCCAGTCAATCCAATGAGTACTTTATAAAGCTGACGTTAATTATGACGTTAAAGCCATAAGATGGGAAGAGGGGCTCGGTGTAATGCGGTATTAAACGCTTTACACCGAGTGTAATAGAGTTTCTATGAACCTCTTTACTGTCCTTTTATTTCTGAGCGTCCACGGTAAGGCGCATTGCTGCCAAGTGCCTCTTCAATGCGTAATAACTGATTGTACTTTGCAACACGATCAGAACGGCATAGTGATCCTGTTTTGATTTGACCCGCAGCTGTGCCTACTGCTAAGTCAGCAATGGTTGCATCTTCTGTTTCACCACTTCTGTGAGAGATAACAACCGTAAAGCCTGCTTCTTTAGCCATACCGATAGCTTGCAGAGTTTCTGTCAACGAACC
>CAZVDU010000088.1:10509-16625 GCA_964625615.1 uncultured Pseudoalteromonadaceae bacterium
AAACCACCTTCGTCGCCAACAGCTGTGTTTAGACCTTTTGCACTCAGTACTTTTTTCAAGTTATGAAAAATTTCTGCACCCATGCGTAACGCTTCTTTAAAATTAGCTGCGCCGACAGGTTGGATCATAAATTCTTGAATATCAACATTGTTATCGGCGTGCTCGCCACCGTTAAGAATATTCATCATAGGAACTGGCATACTGAACTGACCCGCGGTGCCGTTAAGGTCAGCGATATGTTCGTACAAAGGTACATTTTTATCTGCAGCAGCGGCTTTTGCTGTGGCTAAAGATACCGCTAGGATTGCATTCGCACCCAGGTTTTCTTTATTTTCAGTACCATCAAGATCAAGCATTATTTGATCAACGTCTGCTTGATTTCGTACATCTTTGCCAATCAGAGCTGGAGCTATGGTGTCGTTAACAGCGGCTACAGCCTTTAAAACCCCTTTACCTAAGTATCTACTTTTATCGCCGTCTCGCAACTCTAGTGCTTCACGCGAACCTGTTGATGCACCTGAAGGAGCGCAGGCTCTACCCCAAGCGCCGCTTTCTAGGTAAACGTCTGCTTCGACCGTGGGATTACCACGTGAGTCCATGATTTCACGGCCGATTATTTTACTTATTTGTGACATCAATCTTTCCTTCTAAATGGGTTAACCACAACCTATTTGGCATGGCTTAATTATTCTGTTTAAAGTACTCGCCAGCAGCTTTTACAAACCCTTCGAATAAAGGGTGCCCATCACGAGGGGTGGAGTTAAACTCCGGATGGAACTGACCCGCGACAAACCAAGGATGATCACCAAGCTCGATGACTTCGACTAAGCGCTTGTCTGTCGATAATCCTGTGATGTTCAGGCCTGCTTTTTCCAGCTCTGGTCGCAAGTTATTGTTTACTTCATATCTGTGTCTATGACGTTCATAGATTTCAGCACTGCCATAAAGTTCATGTACTTTCGAGCCAGGAATGAGATGACATAGCTGGCTACCCAAACGCATGGTGCCGCCAAGATCTGAAGAGTTGTTGCGTGACTCTGTTTTTCCGTCGGCGTCTAGCCATTCTGTGATGAGGCCAACAACAGGGTAGGCTGTTTCAGCATCGAACTCGGTACTATTCGCCCCTTCCATGCCTGCTACATTACGCGCGTATTCAATGAGTGCGACCTGCATACCTAAACAAATACCTAGATAAGGGACTTTGTTTTCGCGAGCGTATTTCGCAGCGGCAATTTTGCCTTCAATACCACGTTCACCAAAACCACCAGGAACGAGAACAGCGTCTAGGTCCTTAAGGATTTGCTCACCTTTACTTTCTATATCTTGAGAATCGACATATTTGATCTGCACGTTAAGTCTATTCTTTAGCCCTGCATGTTTCAGTGCTTCATTCACAGATTTATAAGCGTCAGGTAGCTCAACATACTTTCCAACCATACCTATAGTAACTTCGCCGATAGGGTTGGACTCAGCATAAAGAACCTGCTCCCACTCGGTAAGGTCGGCTTCAGGGCAATCAAGGCCAAATCGCTCAACAACTAACTCATCCATACCTTGTGCTTTGAGCATGGCTGGTATTTTGTAAATACTGTCTGCGTCACGCAGTGAAATAACTGCTTTGTCGATAACATTGGTAAACAAGGCTATTTTAGAACGTTCGTTAGAAGGTAATGGTACTTCTGAGCGACATACGAGAATGTCGGGTTGAACACCAACAGAACGTAACTCTTTGACTGAGTGTTGTGTAGGCTTCGTTTTAACTTCACCTGATGCTGCAAGGTAAGGTACTAGGGTCAAGTGCATAAACATCGCACGATTACGGCCCACTTCAACACCGAGTTGACGAACGGCTTCTATGAAGGGTTGAGACTCTATATCGCCGACTGTTCCGCCTATTTCAACGATAGCAACGTCGACGCCTTCAGCACCATCAATAACACGACGCTTTATTTCGTTTGTAATATGAGGAATAACCTGAATGGTTGCGCCTAGATAATCTCCTCGGCGCTCACGCTTCAGTACTTCTTCGTAGACGCGACCTGTAGTGAAGTTGTTACGTTTGGTCATGCGGGTACGAATAAAGCGTTCGTAATGACCTAAGTCTAGGTCAGTTTCAGCACCGTCATCGGTAACAAAAACCTCACCGTGTTGAATAGGACTCATCGTGCCAGGGTCAACATTGATATAAGGATCCAGCTTGAGCATGGTTACCTTTAAACCGCGGCCTTCTAAAATAGCTGCTAATGAAGCCGCCGCAATGCCTTTTCCAAGAGATGATACAACACCGCCTGTGACGAAAATATAATTTGTCATGTCTAACCTAAAAGCGTGGAGATTGTGGGGTTTGGCATTTTTTGCCAGGACGGGGACGTAGTATATGCAAAATTACGGAAATTCTCAATCGAAAAGCCATATTTTGCGGGGACTGGTTCTGTACTTTGAGCTGCAATAGTTACGGTTAGGGTGTGTATTATTTCGGCAGTGACTTCGTAATTTATCGTGTTGAATTACAGTTGGTATGGTTTAAGTATGTTTGATATTTTTAGATTTTCTGAGCACTAGTACTATGTTTAGGCATTGTTTGCCACGAACAGGGCTATCGTAGAGCCAGCGAATTTCACTGGCTCTAACACATAACGACTTAGTTAAAGTAGTTTGGCGCTTTAGGCACCTTCACTGGTTCAATAGGGTTATCTTTCAGTTCCTGCATGAGGTGTTCAACCGTTGCTTCAAGTTGAGGATCTCGACCTTGGCGCCACAACGCTGGGTCAAACTCGATTTCAACATCGGGTGCCATACCAGAGTTTTCAATTTCCCATTCGCCATCACGACCGAAAATGGCAAAGTCAGGTGCACGAACATTACCACCATCCATCAAGGTAGGCAGGGACTGTGCAGCGACTAACCCTCCCCAGGTTCGCTTGCCGAACAGCTTACCGACCCCGTCTTTACTAAAGAACCAAGGCATAGCATCACCACCAGAGCCAGCGAGTTCGTTAATGATCATCGCTTTAGGGCCGTAGATAGCACCTGCAGGCACTGGAACAGTAGTATCGCCATGACGATAGAATATATTGGCCAGATGCGTTTTGGTGAGTGTTTGAGTGACATAGTCAGCCAACAATCCGCCACCATTAAAGCGTTCATCAAGCACTGCACCTTGCTTGTCTGTTTGTGCATAGAAGTAGCGGTTAAAGCTGCTGAAACCGGCGCCTGCTGTATTCGGCATATAAATATAAGCCAGCTTACCGTTACTCATTTCATCAACTTTACGGCGATTTCCTTCTACCCAATCAATATTACGGATATTTCGCTCATTGCTGATAGGTTGTACGATGATTTCTCGTGCATCTTCACCATCAGCGTTGTCTGCAATCTTAATGCGTGTTTGTTTGTCTGCTGTGGCTTCAAAAGCCGCAAAAATATTTTGTTTGGCGGTTAGCTCTTTACCATTTACTTCAATGATGTAGTCACCCACATTGACGTTAAGGCCTGGTTGATTTAGCGGAGCAACAAGCCTTGGCGACCAGTTTTCACCGTTATAAATCTTACTAAACTTGTAGCGACCCTTATCGATTGTGTAATCGGCACCCAGTAATCCGCCTGCCACGCGTTCAGCGCGTGCTTGATCGCCGCCGTTGATATACATGTGTCCAATGGTGAGCTGACCGAGCATTTCGATGAACAAGTAGGTCAAATCTGAGCGATGCTTAACGTTCTTTAAGAAAGGTTCGTAGGTTTCAATCGCCCATTCTAAATCTAACCCGTGTAAATTTTGGTCGTACAAGAAGTCGCGCTCTCCACGCCATACTTCATGAAACATTTGCTTCCATTCTTTTTCTGGCTCGACTTTTACTTGCATCGAGGATGTCTTAAGTGAGTCGCCTGACTTACTTAACGCTGATGCTTTTACGATGCTCCAACTACTACCGCCTTTGCGTACTAAAGCCATTTTGCCATTCGCTGAAAGATCGAACTGTCGAAGCCCACCTGTTACTTTGCTGAATGACTTTTTACTCGGATCAAATTTATGGACGTTGAGTGAACCTGGTCCTCTTTGCGACGCAATGGCTTCTACTGCATACATAACGCCATCTGCACCTTGATGCATACTCACCCAAGTCGTGTTTGCTGCTGGCATAGCAACAATGCGGTTTAAAATGCCCTCGAGATCAATTTTTAATGAAGCTACTTCCTCTTTGTTATCAGCTTCCTCGTCACCATTCGACTTTTCGTCAGATGTATCATTCGAAGAACTTTCGCCTTCATTTTTTTCTTTGCCTTTGTCCTTTTCTATTTCTGCTTCATCATCACTTTCTGGTGCCAAAGGCGACGTGGTTTCTTTCGACAACACAGCGGCATAAATACTTCTAGACGTTGTGCGACCTAGTCCAGACATATCTGCAAAACTAATAGTTTCTGCGATATTTGTACTTGCGGTAAAGTACAAATACTTGCCTTTGCTATCAAAGGTTGGGTGACGGGCGTCACTTAAACCATCTGTAATTTGATGAGCCTGCTGATCTTTAAAGGAATACACATAAACAGCTCTAAGTAGATTAGGTAGCTGCTTGGCATAGGCAATCCAATCACTTTCTGGTGACCAACTGACATCTAAGACATCACCACTGCTTAAGATATTTTTATCGATGCGTACTGCTTTTGCGTCATCACCTTGAGTTAAGTCGACATACCAAAGCACGTTGCCGTGATCGCGGAAGGTAATTTTTTCACTATTGGGTGACCATACGGGTGCTCGATAAAACATTTTCGGTAGTTGGATAATGCGTGGTGCTTTATGGCCTTTTTGGTCGCGGATGTGCAGTGCATATTCCCCACTCTGATCTGAGAAATAGGCAATGTGTTGACCATCGGGTGACCATGCTGGACTGCGCTCCATAGTATCTGGCGTGCTAGATATATTGCGGATGTCGCCTTTCTTGACTGGTACAGTCAGTATTTCACCGCGCGCTTCAAAAACAGCCCGTTTGCCGTTAGGCGATATATGTGCGCTAGCAATACGGCTTCCAACATTTTTGAAATGCGGGCGAACAGAGGCAACATCAGCGTTCAAGCTAATATCAATTTGCTTAGCTTTACCTGATTTCACATTAAAGACGTTAATTGTACCAAACTGATCGAAAACGATGGTGTTGTCAGGCCCCGCTGAGGCTGATTTGATATCCATACCAGAATCTTTCAGAACTTGTTCAACTTCTTTCTTTTTAGGATCGTAAGAAAAAAGCCTGAAGTCGCCATTGTCGCTATCCCGGTCGGATACAAAGTAAACTTTCTTATCAATCCACATTGGGAACTTGTCCGAGCTATTGGTGTAAGGTACTTTTTCAACGCTCGAGTCTGATAAATCAGCTATCCAGATTTTATCTTGTTGACCACCTTGGTAACGTTTCCACGCTTGTTGCCACTGATTCAAAGGCTCATAAGCGATAAAATCACCTTTAGGTGAATATGAACCACGTTCAGCAGTTGGCAATGGTAATTGCTCTGGTAAAGTAGTTTTATCCAACGGTACAGTAAACAAACGCAGCACGTTTACGTGACTATTACGTGGTGAGCTGAACAACACGCTGTCACCATCTCGGCTCCAGCCCGTAACCGTATCGGCACCGGGGTGATAGGTTAAACGCTCAGGTGTGCCGCCATTAATATCAACGACATAGACATCGGTATTACCATCATACTGACCGGTAAAGGCAACTTTCTTGCCATCTGGAGAAAAGTAGGGTGTGCGTTCAATGCCAACACCTGTGGTAAGACGTTCAGCTTCACCTCCGTCCCTGCTGGCTCGCCATAAGTCACCAGCATAAGCAAAAACAACATGTTTTTTACTGATAGTTGGTTCTCTGTATAAAGTATGTTCGTCTGATTTCGCTTGTACTGGTAACACCGCTGATAACGTGACTACACCAAGCGCAATGTGTAGTGCGGTTTTTAATGAAAATGCGAATTTCACTTACCGGATTCCCTAATTGCTTAATTTAAGTACGTTGACTATGGCATTTCTATACTTTAATGATCAACTTTAACAAGGGTGTAACGCTAAATATCACAAGGCGTCATTCGTGATTTACGTACATAAATCAATCCACTCTCGA
>CAZVDU010000089.1:0-11265 GCA_964625615.1 uncultured Pseudoalteromonadaceae bacterium
GGACGCGCATTTTACAAAAAAACAGTTAAGACGCAAGTATTTCCTGCAATTTTTCGTATAATTGGAGTTATACGTTTATCTAAATCGTAAAACAGTGTTGCCGATAGTATTGAAGCTCTGCGACCGATTCACGAATATCTGCTAAAGCCGTATGTGCGCCTTGCTTGTTGAATCCATTTAGTATTTCGGGTTTCCAGCGTCGAGCAAGCTCTTTGATGGTACTGACATCGATGCTTCTGTAATGAAAAAAGTCGTCAAGCTCGCGCATATACTTCACGAGGAACCGGCGATCTTGTCCTATGGTATTTCCACACAATGGTGATTTTCCTTTATCAACGTACTGTTTTAAAAAATCAATCGTAGTGTCGAGCGCTTGTTGTTCACTGATGTTACTGTCGCGACAGCGCTGAGTAAGTCCGCTATTACCGTGTGTGTTGGTGTTCCACTCATCCATACCATTAAGCGTTTCGTCTGACTGGTGAATTGCCATCACAGGGCCTTCTGCAAGGATGTTAAGGTTTTTGTCCGTGACTATGCTGGCGATCTCTATGATACGGTCTTGTTCTGGTTCAAGCCCTGTCATTTCTAAATCTATCCAGACCAAATTTTCGTTATCAACTGCCACCTAATTCCTCTCCTAAACTCCGGTTAAATTGACCGTTTTCGCCTTTATGAACAACATTATGCACAAGCTAGAACAAAATGCTCGTAGGATTATGCAAGCGCTCACGTTAAAATACCGCTACTAACGATATCTTAGAACAACTTTGTGGCAAAAAGAAAAAAGCTGACACACAAACAACAGCGACAAGTTTCACACAATATGCGTAAGCGCTTGAAAAAAGACGCTGAGCTTACGAGTGATGCGTTGCTTGCGGATGCGCGCAAAGGCTTGGTCATTGGCCGTTTTGGTCAACATGCCGACATTGAAGATGAGCAAGGCGTTGTTTGTCGCTGTAATTTGCGCAGAACCATAGACAGTCTGGTTTGTGGGGATAGCGTATTGTTCAGGCCAGGAAAAGAACAAGCAGAATCTATCAGTGGTGTTGTTGAGGCTGTTGAACCAAGAAAGTCATTATTAAGTCGGCCTGATTTTTATGACGGCGTAAAGCCTGTTGCGGCCAATGTTGACCAAATTATTGTGGTTAGCTCGGTTGTACCGGCATTGTCATACAATATTATTGATCGGTATTTGGTGGCGTCTGAAGATATGGGCCTCGAGCCAGTTATTCTGTTGAATAAAGTAGAGTTACTGAGTGAAGAAGAGCGTCTGCAAGTTGAACGAGAGCTTAAGATTTATCAGGAGATCGGTTATCAAGTACGACTGGTGAGCTGCAAAAGTGGCGAGGGTATCGATGCACTTGTTGAGTTACTCAAAGGTAAAATAAATATTTTTGTTGGGCAATCGGGTGTTGGTAAATCGAGTATCATCAATCAACTATTACCTGAAGCCATGGAAATAACCGGTGAAGTTTCTGAAAACTCAGGCTTAGGACAACACACGACAACTGCAGCCAAGTTGCTGCACTTTCCTAGTGGTGGCGATCTTATTGATTCACCGGGTGTTAGAGAGTTTGCTCTATGGCACCTGCCAACGGAAAGGGTGACGACAGGGTTTAAAGAGTTTAGGCAGTTTCTTGGAGGTTGTAAGTTCCGGGACTGCAAACATGGCGATGACCCTGGTTGTTTGATTCGTCATGGTGTTGAAACAGGTGAGATATCAGCGATGCGTTATGAAAGTTACCATCGTATCTTGTCGAGTATGGATGAGCAAAGGCCGTCATTCTCAAAGGGCACATAGTTAGCCGTTCAATCGGGTAACACGTTATTTTTTATAGGAATAAAACCTTGTTGGATTTTCTAAAAGTCGCATTACAGTACATTTTACCTAAACATCTTATCTCACGTTTAGTGGGTATGCTGGCGGCGGCCGAGGCAGGCTCTGTAACGACTAAGTTAATTGAAGTGTTTATTAAGCGCTTTAATGTGGATATGTCAGAAGCAGCCGATGACGATTACACATCGTACAAGACTTTTAATAGCTTTTTTACGCGCGAGCTCAAGCCTGGTATTCGCCCCATCTGTGAAGGTGGTGAGAAAATTGCTCAACCGGTTGATGGTGCGATTAGTCAGCTTGGTAATATTAAGCAAGGTCGTATTTTTCAGGCGAAAGGACATGATTTTGGCTTAACTGAATTATTGGGTGGTAACCCTCAATTGGCAGCACCTTTCATAGGTGGGAAGTTTGCAACTGTTTACCTTTCGCCTAAAGACTATCATCGCATTCACATGCCTTTGGATGGTCAGCTGACGGATATGTTGCATGTTCCAGGTGATCTCTTCTCAGTGAATCCGTTGACCGCAGAGAATGTGCCCGGATTATTTGCTAGAAATGAACGTGTTGTGAGTTTCTTTGAATCACCCAAGGGTAAGTTTGCCCTAGTGTTAGTTGGTGCGACTATCGTTGCAAGTATCGAAACTGTGTGGGCTGGTACGGTTGCACCTTTATCGCCTCGCCAAGTCCAACATTGGGAATACTCAGACACTGAAGCAGAAGCCGTTACCCTTGATAAAGGTGAAGAAATGGGCCGTTTTAAACTGGGCTCTACTATCGTTTTGGTGTTTGAGCCGAATATGGTCGAATTCGCTGATTTCAAAGCCGGTGACACCACACGCATGGGTGAACACTTCGCCTCATTAGTTTCTTAATTGACTCGTTGAATCTGTTATATGAATAATGTGGCTAAAAGCCTGTGGTCTGTGCATATTGCTGTGGCGTTGTTAGGTGCAACAGCACTGTTTTCTAAGATTATTCCATTGTCGGCGACTGATATTACCTTTGCCCGTTCTCTGGTGGCTGTTGTATTTTTAGTGGTATTGGTGAAAGCAACAGGTGGAAAACTGCGACTGAACTCATGGAAGGACTATCGAATGGCCGTTCTACTGGGTGTTCTGATGGCGGTACATTGGGTTACTTATTTTGCAGCGATGCAATATTCCACTATTTCTGTGGGTATGATTGCGCTGTTCACTTTCCCGATTATTGTAGTATTGCTTGAGCCTATCTTTGAAGGCATCAAGCTCGTCTGGCGGGATTTGCTCAGCGTTGCTGTGGTATTCGGTGGTATCTTCATGATTGTACCTGAAGTATCGTTGGATAATGATGTCACCTTAGGTGTTGTTGTTGGAGTGATTTCAGCCTTTCTCTATGCAATCCGTAACTTATTACATAGAAAACACTTCTCGCATTACAGTGGGCCTACAGCGATGGCTTATCAGACGTTTATTATTATGCTGTGCCTTCTGTTTTTTGTTTCGCCTAACGTACAAACTGCGAGTACAGAAACCTATGTTTATTTGCTTATCTTAGGGACTTTTTGTACGGCAATGCCGCATTCGATGGTTGCTTCAAGTCTACGCCATTTGCGGGCTAAAACCTTTGCGCTGATTGCTTGTGCTCAGCCACTTTACGGTGTTGGACTGGCTGTTATTCTTATCAATGAAGAGCCTAGGTGGCAAACTTTGGTAGGTGGCGTTATGGTTATTTCAGCGGCCATCTATGAGACGGTTAATACACACAGGAAAACGAACAACTAGGTTTTTCTGCAACCTTTTATCGTGAAGTATGTATGCCATAGTTCAATGATAAACTGAGGGCTATCCCTATGCTTATATTGGCACATCGCGGTGCGAGCGCAGATGCACCAGAGAATACGTTGCTGGCTTTTGAAGAGGCTATTCAGCAAGGTGCAGATGGTATTGAGTTTGATGTATTCCCCTGTGGTGATGAATTTGTTGTTATTCATGATAAATGGGTGCATAGAACGACAGATGGCCAGGGGCAATTACGTGACTATTCTTTTGAACAACTTCGACAGCTAGATGCTGGTTGTAAGCAGCAGATCCCGACACTAGGTGAAGTACTCTTACTGGTTGGGGATAGATGCCAGGTTAATATTGAAGTTAAAGCTGATTGTTATGTCCCATCTTTGGTGAAAGAAATCAAACGCTGCCAACAAACAGCAAATATCTCTGATGATGCAGTGATCATCTCTTCATTTCATCACCCTTTACTGCAAAGCATCAAGAGTACAGCGCCGCAATGGCGTTATGGAGCTTTGTCGGCTAGTTATGCAGTTCAGGGCAATCAATTTGCTCAGGATTTAGAGGCTTGGTCGGTCAATATTGATTTAAGTGTTGTCGATCAAGCTTTAATCGAAGATGCTCACGAAAGAGGGTTAAAAGCATTGATCTACACAGTGGATGAAAAAGCTGATTTACTCGAGTTAAAACAGTGGGGTGCTGACGGAGTTTTTACAAATAAACCGGCAAACAGCAGGCGAATACTAGAGCAAACATCTGATTTGGGTTAGCCCAATTCAGTTTCTACGTTACACGACTCACACTCACAGGCTTTAGAACTTTGGCATAAACGCAGGTTAATCACGTGACTTGCGACAATCAGCATGGCACCTATCGTTATTGTTATTGGCTCGAAGGCCTCACCAAACATGTCTTTATTCCAATAGATTAAGCCGCCTAATAACAGGCTAAACAATGGATAAAGCTTTCTATGATAGCGCTGGTAACCAGATAATAATGCCCAAAACCCAATGATCATAGAAAGGCTTAATATCGTACGCTCAAACCAGGCTTCAGCGAAGAAAGTTCCTGCAACCAATGGTACTAAAGGTATGAGTATAGGTAACAAAAGACAATGGAGCGCACAGAGACTTGACGTCCATATACCGACTCTATCTAATAATTTGTCTTTTGATTCATTTGACATGGGGGCACAAAGCTAATAACAAAACGGATGTTATAATATAACAAAGAGATATTTTATCAAGTAAAGTGCTGAGTTTTTTAAGTATGACTTATACAAAATCGACTTGTAAAAAGTCAAAATACCTAAGGCTTGGGCTATCGAATATTCTTTTTAGCAGCGAATTTATGTAACAGGTTGGGTGAAATACGTTTTATAAGAGGTGCCCAACGGCTTAATCCTTTGCCAACAACGATTTCCTTTTTATCTGCTTTTATTGCTTTTATGATCGACTGTGCGCATTCACTGGGCGTAATGCCTTGTGCTATAGAATCTGCCATATCACCAAAAGGTTGACCCTTTTCAGTCAGCGCATTCACAGAAATTTGCGTTTGAACGAATCCCGGGCAAACATTGAGTACCTGTAGTCCATTATTCGTTTCCTCAGCTCTTAAGCAGTCCATATAGCCGATAAGTGCATGTTTTGATGCTGCGTAACCAGACATACTTTGACCACCCACTTTCCCGGCAACACTTGAAATATTGACAACCATCCCCTTGCTTTTAATAAGTTTAGGTAAAGCCAGCTGCGTTAATTGTATTGTACCGAAGTAGTTTATTTCCATCACATCGCGATGCACATTAAGTTGAATATTCCGTGCTAGCCCGCGTTGAGAAATACCCCCGTTGTTAATTAACATATCAATATGTTGGTCAGCCAGAGTGTTTACTCGGCTTTCGAGTGCCTCAGGCTCTGATAAATCAAGTGCTAGTACTCGGTGATTATCACTGTTCGGCAACGATTGCTTCAAGGCTTGAAGTTGCTCTTCATTTCTCGATGAGAGAATGAGTTGCGCACCTTCTTCTGCAAGCGCTTGAGACAAGGCTTTACCTATACCCGACGATGCGCCTGTTACCCAGATGACTTTATCGTTAACCTGCATTTTAATATCCTATGATGATAGCGTTATTTTGACGCTGTATTCGTCGTCATAACCGCTATTTTCTTTTGATGTTCGAGCAATTGACTCATAGGTAGCAATACTACGCCTTGTTTCTCAAGCTCTGGCAACGCTTTTGCTAAAAACGCCATGGTTTGTGGGTAAGGGTGGGCGATACCTACAGCCATACCACGTTTTTTAGACAAGCTAATAAGTCGGTTAAATTGAAAAGCGATATCACGTTCTTTGCGGCTGTGATCTAAAAACACATGCCGCCTCTGTGTTGGTACACCGTTACGTTTAGCGATGGTTTCCGCTTTACTGAATCGCGTGGTACGACTATCGACAAAATAAAGGTCGTTTTCTCGCAAGAATTGCATGGTCGCATTCATCGGCAGCGTTAATTGGGTTAAACGGCTGCCCATATGGTTATTGATACCAATAGCGCCGGGAACTGTTTCTAAAGCAGAGTCCAATCGACGCTGGATCTCATCAGGGTGCATGTGAGATGTAATTGCACCTGGGCCTAATGCAGCGCCGGCCAGCGACTCCATGGGAACATGGACCAATACTTCTCGTATTTGTTGTTGTGCTCGCTGAGCAAATTTTAAGGAGTATTCAGTGTGTGGCAAGATCCCAAAAGCAACAGAGCTTGGGAGATCAAACGCTATAGCATCTGATGCTTTGTTGCCCATGTCATCAATAATGAGGGCTATTTTTGACGCATGACTTATATGACTTACTGTCAATATACAGAGCATGCAGAAAAACGTCGTTAGGCGCACAGTTGATTATTTATAATAATGCTTTAGGCCATTATAACGACAAGTCTATGAATGGCTAGAGGCTGTTTGTCGGTTTATATCAAACCTAGCTCAATAGACTTGAGCACAGCTCTGGTTCTGTCACGAACCCCTAGTTTGGATAATATACTAGAGACTTGGTTTTTAATTGTGCCTTCAGATTTAAATAGGCTTTGAGACATTTCTCGGTTACTGCATCCAGCAGCCAATAAACGTAGGATTTCTATCTCTCGTTCAGTAAGAGGTTCGGGTATGTCACTGGCTTCGAATTGACCGTTGACACCGCGAAGGCCTTCGAGCAACTTTTCTGTGATAGCGGGTTGAATAAGTGTCTTTCCCTGATAGACAGTCTCAATAGCGTTGACGAGGGTTTCTAGTGAGACGTCTTTCAGTAAATAACCTTTGGCACCGGTTTGCAGCGCTTGCAACACAGACTCATGGTCATCGAAAGTTGTTAGCATAATGACAGGTATCGAAAAGCCTTTTTTATTCAATGTGTCGAGTGTTTCAATCCCATTTAGGTTTGGCATTCGAATGTCCATTAAGATGAGATCAATGACCTTATCTTTGCTTGATTCCAAATACCTTATTGCAGAGGCCCCATCGCTCGCCTCGGCTACTACATTTAGTTTCTCTGAGAGGCTGAGCAAGCTTTTTATGCCTTGGCGAACCAGTGTTTGGTCATCCACGAGAAGAAGATTAATCATGTGAGTTTATGGGTATCTGTGCAGACAGTACAAAGCCTGACTGTGTGGCATTAAAGTCAACTTTTCCCTTGAGAGCTTCAACGCGTTCACGCATACCTGACATACCATTTCCTTCTTGCCAGCATTGAATTGGCCGTCCGTTATCAGCGATCTCGATATGTAATACATCTAATCGCTGCCTAATTTGGATTGTGCTTTGATTTGCTTGGCTGTGTTTTAAGGTATTCGTTATGCTTTCTTGCACAAGCCGAATAATAGATTCTGCTAGTGCTAGCTCGTGGACAGAAAACTCGTCGTCAATATGTAGTTCAATATCTAATCTTGGGACATTTTGGGTAATAGCTTTTAATGCGGCTGGCAAATCGATTTTAGACTTGTCTCTTATATCACAGACTGCTTCTCTTACGTCACTGAGTAATAGTTTGGCGAGTGAATGGCACTGTTCAATGTTCTGTTTTATTGCTTGGTTTTTTTCGTCATCGTTTTCAAGCTGTCTTGAGGCAACTTGCAGATTGATGGTTAGCGCTGTTAGATGGTGGCCGAGTAAATCATGTATGTTACGAGCAATGCGTGTTCTTTCCATTTGACCGGCAGCTTGTTGAAGTAACTGATAAGTGCTCTGCAACTCAAGATTCATTTGTTCAGCTTTTTGTCTTGCATTTTTCTCTTTGATGGTTGCGTTGACCATGATGATGGCAAATAAATTGAATGTCCAAAAAAGCCCAGCTGTAACAATGGCGTAGCTTTCCTTCCAGTAGTAGGTATATATCAACCATAACGGTAACGACCACAATGGTGATAGGAATATAGCGAGTCGTACACCGAAAAAATGAGGCGTCAGGGCACTCCATATAACAGTGAGTATAGCCGCGTAGGTATAGGGAGAGAGGAAGAATATAGCAACAATGTTGATAAACATTAGTACCATCAAAATTGATGTTCTCGAACGAACAGTACCAGTGTCGGTGTTCGATGATACTTTAAGCCATAAGACCAAATAGCTACAGCAAAAGAAAGCAAGAAGAGTGATCTGAGCTATGCCAACGTCCTGTCGTTTTGTCATAAAGAATATCAGAGTGGTCGTAACTAATAGCCAAGTAAGAACGGCAGATGCCTTTTCTAGCTCGACAATAAAAAGGTTTCTGACAAAAGACATAAATAGCTCTTAGGGGAACGCCTGTTAACTATACCTCTGTTGGGTATCGAGTGCGATAGGCCAAAAGTCACTTTTAGTGCCTGTGAATAATGTGACTATTGGCACTCATTTGAGTACTACATATTGCTTATGATGATGGCTCTCAAGATCAACAGGATGGCAAAATGATTCACATACATTCGGTGTTACTTTTCTTACATATTTTACTTGGCAGTGGTGCGTTAGTGCTGTTTTGGGTGCCGTTTTATACGGAAAAAGGCAAGTTAAATCATAGAAAGTTTGGGGCCTACTATAAAAGTGCAATGTACATTGTCGCTGCGTCAGGTGCGGTTATGTCTGTATTGGTTTTGGTGGCGCCTCTGACTATAAAAGGGGATATTGCTTTAAGTACTGCCGACCCTGAAAAAGTAGCTAATACTGTTCGTTTGTTTTGGACATTTCTACTGTATTTGAGCTTATTAAGTTTTACGACAACAAGGCATGCTATCGCTGTTTTGAGAGCGAAACAGGATCTGGCGTTATTGCGCTCAATTCACTACATACTGCCGATTGCTCTTCTTGCCTTATTTGGCCCTGTTTTGATTTATCTGGGCGTCAATAATAATCAGATACTGCATAGTGTTTTTGGCGTGTTAGGAGTTATCAGCGGTATGAGTATGTTGAGATATTGCTTCAAAAAGACGCTGGCAAAGCGTGAATGGATACTTCAACACATGGGGTCGATGATAGGTTCGGGCATTGGTGCTTATACCGCATTTTTAGCGTTTGGGGGACGGGTTTTGTTTGCAAACGCTGGAGAATGGCAAATCGTTTTTTGGGTTGCACCAGGTGTTATCGGCAGTATCGCGTCTTATATATTGAGTAAGAAATACGAAAAAGTATTTTCTATCGTTTGAGCCATTGGCTTGGGTTGATAGCTTGGCCTTTATGACGAATTTCAAAGTAAAGACCTGGTGCTGGTTGCCCACCAGTTTGACCTACCAAGGCGATGTTGTCCCCTGTAGCGACAGTTTCCCCGGCTTGTTTTAATAAGGCTTGGTTGTGCCCATAAAGGCTCATAAAGCCTTCTCCGTGATCGACAACAGTAACCAAGCCGAATCCTTTTAACCAATCTGCGTAGAGAATTTTTCCATTATAGATAGCACGTACGGGGCTGCCTTCATTGCCATTAAAAACAACGCCTTTCCATCTTACCTGTCCTTGCCTGCGTTTACCGAAAAGGTTGCGCATTCTGCCCCTTGTCGGCTTTGACAGTTGGCCTTTTTCACCTTGCAAACCAATAAGGGCTACTGAGGGCGCTGGTCGTTTCTGCTGTGCGAGTTCTATGGCTTGCATCAAGTTTCTCTCGCTAGCTTGTAGCTGTTCGATTTTTGCTGCGTCTGTGTTGATACTGTCACGGAGCTTAACGAGTGTTGTCTGGCGCCTTTGTTGTTGTTTGTCCAGACCTGCTTTTTGAGACTGTTGTGTGGCTTTTATTTCTTCTAACTCTTGTGCTTTTTCGACGATGTCTTGGTTGGTCTTATCAAGTTCCTTAACGATGATCTCTAGTTCCTCGATTTGCTCAACGCGTGCTTTGTTTAAGTATTGGTAATAGGTAAGTGTTCGTTCTATTTTACTTGCGTTGTTTTGGACGAGTAGCATCTTGGCGTAGTCATAATTGCCTGTCATAAAAGCACTGCGGATCTGTTTTTCTAAGATCTCTTGCTGGGTTGATTTTTGATCTTCTAATCCCTTCTTCTGCTGATTGAGTGTTGCTTGCTGTTGTAGGTTATCCTCAATGCGAACTTGTGTTTGAGTGAGTGCTTTGACCGAATCAGCAATCTTAATTTCGGCTTGTTTGAGCTGTTTTTCTAGCGCATTAGCTATAGAAAGCTGCTCGTCTATCTGTTTTTGTGTTTGTTTGATTTGCTTCTGGACACTTTGCAGATCTTCTTCTGTTTGTTGAGCCCACGAACTTAAAGATAGAAACCACAGTAGCGCAGTGAATACCGCTGCTACTGAGTATCTTATGAGATTCAAAGGCTTAGCCACGTGTCTTGGGCTGTTAACGTAATGTCATGATTGGCGTACCGGTCATTTCGGGTGGTTGTTCGACGCCCATTAAATGTAGCATGGTGGGGGCAACATCACTGAGTGTTCCTCCCTGACGTGCTGTTGCTTCTCTCCCAACATAAATGAAAGGTACAAGCTCACTGGTATGGGCTGTATGTGCTTGACCGCTAACAGGGTCTTGCATTTGCTCTGCATTACCATGGTCGGCCGTAATCAAACATTCACCACCGACTTCTTTTAGTGCATCTACAGCACGGCCAATACAAGTATCGACCGCTTCACAAGCCTTTACTGCTGCGTCGAAAACACCCGTATGACCAACCATATCACCATTGGGATAATTACAGATAATGGCGTCATAATCTCCAGACTTAATTGCTGCAACCAGTTTGTCGGTAAGCTCTTCTGAATTCATTTCGGGTTGTAGATCATAAGTGGCGACCTTAGGTGATGGGATCAATATTCTATCCTCACCTTCGAATAGCTCCTCTCGTCCCCCACTATAAAAGAAAGTGACATGTGCGTATTTTTCGGTTTCAGAAATACGCAATTGTTTCATATTCTTCTTCGCTAACCAGTCACCCATCACATTGTTGAGTGACTCTGGTGGGAAAGCACTTGGTGCATCAATGGTCGCGGCGTATTGTGTTAGACAAACAAAGCCTGCCAATGTTAGCGAGGCTGCTCGCTCAAAACCATTAAAACCTGTCTCAACGAAAGCACGTGTGATTTCACGTGCACGATCTGCTCTAAAGTTCATAAAGAAGACAACATCACCATCGTCGACGGGCGCGGCATCGCCTATTGTTGTAGGTTTAACGAACTCGTCGTTTTCGTCACG
>CAZVDU010000089.1:11365-16540 GCA_964625615.1 uncultured Pseudoalteromonadaceae bacterium
CCATCGCTAATTGCTTTGGTTATTTTGGTAAAGTCCTGATAAACAACACGGCCAGCGCCTAGGTTTACATGGCCGACTTCTGAATTACCCATTTGTCCATCGGGTAGTCCAACATCTATACCCGAGCCAGAAATTAACGTATTCGCATAGGTTTCTACTAAAACATCTAACACCGGTGTTTTGGCATGCGCGATGGCATTGCTTTGTGTATCTTCACGGTGTCCCCAACCATCTAAAATGAGCAGGGCGAGAGGCTTTTTCTTCAGGGGCATTTGTGTTATTCCGGGTAATTTATGATGGGTTGCTGGTATTTTAGCCTTGACGTAGCGTCATGCCAATGAGGAATTTATATAGAGTTTAAAACATTTACTTAAACCGTCTCAGTTATTTCTATGATAGAGAAGTATTATCGAAGATTGATTTAGTTGCTAAGCCTATCACCCAAGCGTTGTCAGTGAATAAAAATGATGATGTAGCTTTTTGTAAAAATTCTTTTATGTAGTTGCATAGATTCGCGAGGGTGACTATTGTTTTGAATCGATGAAACTATTGCCTTTCAGGTATCTAATCCATCAATAACTCCAATAGGAAAGCTAATGAGTAAAATTCAGGATTCCAAAATCAATAAATTTGTCGGTGCATTCCTCGCTGGATGTCTGACGTTATCTATCAGTTATTCTGCGTTAGCAGGCGATCATAAAGCGGCTCTGGAGGCTGTGGTTGCTGAACGTTCTGCTGATATTAAAGAACGTGATGCGTTTCGTCACCCAGTAGAGACCTTAAGCTTCTTTAAGGTTGAGCCTGGAATGGCTGTTGCAGAAGCATTGCCTGGCGGTGGCTGGTATTCTACTATCCTAGCGAATTATTTAGGAAAAGAAGGTGAGCTATACGGCGTCAACTATGTTGATAGCATGTGGTCGAGATTTGGTTTTTTTAATGAGGAAGCCATTGCGGGACAGATAGCTTCTACCAAAGAGTTCTCCGGAAAAGTTGCTGAATTTACCGATAACGGTATTAAAACAGATGGATTTACGTTTGATACAGTACCTAACAATTTAACTGGCAAACTAGATCGCGTTTTGTTTATACGTGCATTACATAATTTGAGTCGATTTGAAGATGAAGCCGGTACCCTAACTCAGGCACTAAAAGCAACGCATAGGATGTTAAAGTCCGGTGGGATGGTTGGTGTCGTGCAGCATCAAGTAGCTGAGTCTGTGCCTGATGCAAGTACGAAAGGTGATCGAGGGTATATGAAAGCCTCTCGGATAAAATCGGCATTTAAAGCTGCCGGCTTTGAACTGGTTGCTAGCTCAGACATTAATAAAAACCCGAAAGACAAGCCCACTAATGACGAGATAGTCTGGCGTTTGCCTCCTTCCTTTTTTGGGGCCGAAGGTGATGAAGCAAAAAGAAAAGCTGCGGAAGCTATTGGAGAATCAAATCGTATGACGTTGTTGTTTAAAAAGATTTGATGCTGTTGGAAGTATCCGAGTGTTTTAGCAGAAGGCTAGAGGCTAAAAAAGGTTATAATTTTTAGCCCTGCTATTCAATTTGACTTCTAATTGGTGTTTAAAGTCTCGAGGTATTGTTAGTTTGACGGTTCTTTAACAAAAACGTAACAAATGTTGAACCCTGATAGATCCATACTTAACAAAATGACGTAATGCGATAGAATAAACTTATCACACTATAAATTAGAGAGGATATTTATGAGCTCAACAATCACAGAACAGGAACTTACTGAAGCACGCAAAATATGGGGAGACGCACTGGTTGCTATCTCTAAAGCCTATGATGAAGACGGTATCGAAGCGGCTACCGCGCTTGCAAATGGCGCCCTTGATGCTGCGTATGGCTATAACTTAGGTCCTGTACTATTCAAACCGACGCTTGCAAGCGGTGAAAAAACGTTCCGTCCGACGCGCGAAGGCGCTCTTTCTTATTTCGTTGGACATAACGAAAACTTTCCACTAGACGGCGGCTTTGGTATCAAAAGCTGGCGTACAGTCGTATCTGAGACATCTGCTAGTTTTATTGAAGGTGATGTTGCTATGTGGATGGGCTGGGTTACGTTTACTGATAAAGATGGAAACGTGACTAAAGTTGATAAAAGCTGGGGCTACAAAAAAGACGAAGAAGGTACACTCCGTATTGTTCTTCACCATTCTTCGCTGCCATATCAACCTTAGTATAAATACAAGATACATTGAAAAAACCCAGCGCAAGAGCTGGGTTTTTTATGCTAACAGCAACGTTGCGATAGAACAGCACGAGTTTGCTGAGGGAGGAGATCATTACATCAAGTTAAATAGCCAATAGAAACGAAATACTAGGCTCGTCGGAAATACACTTTTTTTGAGGATGAAAAGTCTCCCATCTTCTGAATTCACAAAAGCTAATATTCAAAGAAAAAAGCTTCTCCCATCGTTAAGGTGAGTTTTAATAATTTTATTCGATGACTCTACAAACTCTTTTTGGTTAGTATAATTACCTTTAATGACGTTGTTTTAACACATCCTGTAACATCTAAATAACGCTCCAGCAACTCATCTTATTAAATCTACCGCTAGTGGCATTAAACTTTTGTTGTTGTCGCCTCGACCTATATTTGAGGTTAGATGAATTAGAACGCAATTATCATGGATATTACAAAAGCTGCTTTAAAAAATGCGTCTGGTGTCGCCATTGCTGTCGGCATTATTGTGTTTCTTGGTTTGTATAGCTTATACAAATTACCTATCCAACTTTTTCCCGACATTGAGCGGCCACGTATCTCAATTCAAACCTCATGGCGGGCAGCTTCACCTCAAGAAATTGAATCGGAGATTATTGAGCCTCAAGAAGAAGTACTGCAAGGGATGCCTGGCGTGACATCAATGAGTGCTTGGGCAAACCAGGGTGGTGCTTGGATTAATTTAGAATTTGGTCTGGAAACGGACATGCAAAAAGCATTGATTGATGTCATAAGCAGAATGAACCGTATTCCTCCTCTGCCTAGAGATGCATTGTCTCCTAACATTAGGCTTGCCGGTCAAGGTGATGATGCACCTGCCCTCATTTACTTTTTTATGCAGAAGTTACCTGGTAATGAGGGTGAAATAGACCAGCATGTCACTTTTTTTGACGATGTCGTTAGGCCACAAATTGAGGCGATTCCGGGTGTCTCTCGTGCGCAAGTGCAAAATGGTGGTGGTGGACAGGAGGAATTTCAGATTGTCTTTGACCCTTATCGTGCTGCTGAGCTTGGTATTGATCTGACGAATATTTCACGCCTGTTGGGTTCTGCCAATGACGTGTCGGGTGGTTTTGTCGATGTTGGTCGACGCAAGTATACGCTCCGATTTGAAGGAAAGTATGCGCCTCAAGATATGAAAAGTTTGATCCTGGAATGGCGAGACGGCAGCCCAATTACCTTAGGTGATATCGCACAAATACGTATCCAGCCTGCTGATGGGTCTAATGCCAGTGTGCAAAATGGAAACCCTGCCTTGTCGATACGAATAGACAGAGAAAACAACGCCAATGTGTTGGCTACCCTTGAAGTCGTTAAGCAGAAAGTTGCAGAACTAAATACACAAGTATTGGCACCTAGAAAACTCACCATGGTGCAGTCTTTTGATGCGTCTGTCTTTATCTATCGAGCCATCAATTTAGTGACCAGCAACCTTGTTGCAGGTGTGCTGTTAGCTATTGCTATCTTGTGGTGGTTTATGCGCCAAGCAAGGGCGACCTTGATCGTTGCACTAGCGATTCCGATATCCTTGCTAAGCACCTTTGTTGTTTTGCAAATAACAGGTCGTTCGTTGAATGTGATCTCTTTAGCAGGCCTCGCATTTGCCGTTGGTATGGTGTTGGATGCAGCTATTGTCGTACTCGAAAATATTGTGCGGCATCGTAAAAATCTCGGCGACAATATTGAAGCTGCTCAACAGGCAACGGGCCAAGTATTTGGTGCACTCTTGGCATCAACGGCGACAACAGTGGCGATATTTATACCCGTTATTTTCTTAAAAGATGTGGAAGGCCAGTTGTTCGCTGATTTGGCACTCACTATCGCTATCGCAGTTTTTATTTCTTTTGTTGTTGCTGTATCTATTCTGCCAGTCGCAGCAAGTCGCTGGTTGCAGAAAGACTTACCACCGGATCGGTTAGAATCTTTGTGGGAGAAAATTGCTAATGGTGTGATGAGAGTCTCATCGACGCAGAAGAAGCGTCTTCTTACTGTACTTTTTCTTATGTCCGTGCCTCTTGCAGCTACGTATTTATTGATGCCCAAGTTGGACTATTTACCGCCCGTTAAGCGCGATGCAGTTGATGCTTTTTTTAATTTTCCCCCAGGCGCTAGCGATGAATTTATCCAAGAAGAAGTGATAAGTTTGGTCGTAGAAAGGTTACAGCCTTATATGGATGGACAGAAGGAACCAGCCCTAAAAAACTATTATGTGATTACCTGGCCAAATGGCGGCACTATTGGTATTCGGGCAAAAGATCAGAGCAAAGTTAAAGAGCTGGAAGATATCGTTAAAAGTGACATCCTAAAAGATTTGCCCGACACCCAAGCCTTTGCGCAGCAAGGTAATCTCTTCGGTGGCTTTGGTAATGGCCGCAGTATAGCGGTTCATTTGCAGGCGACTGACCAAGATGCCCTTACTGTCGCTGCTGAAGCCGGAATGGAGGTATTGCGAGAAACCTTCCCTGGAGCGAATGTCAGGGCAAACCCAAACCTTGAACAATCGGAGCCGCAAATACGCTTAATACCTAACGATGCCCGAATGATGGAGGTCGGTCTGGATCGTCCTGGTGTTGCTAATCTTGTTAGAGCTATGGGCGATGGCATGTATGTTGGTGAATATTTCGATGGTATCAAGCGTATGAATATCATTTTCCGCTCTGAACAATGGGACGATCCTGAGCAACTTGAAGTGATGCCTATTACCACGCCAAGCGGCGAAGTTGTGCAATTAGGTGATTTGGTGAATATAGAACGAGCGGTAGGGCCAAGCCAATTGCAACGTGTAGAGCGGCGTCGAACGTTAACGCTATCGGTGAATCCGCCGGAAGATATGTCTTTAGAAGAAGCAATGTCTTTGATCAGAGAAAAGGCTGAGCCGAAAATTCAAGCGTTGATGCCCGCTGGTGGTGCCATTAATTATGGCGGTAGCGCAGACAGTT
>CAZVDU010000090.1:0-12292 GCA_964625615.1 uncultured Pseudoalteromonadaceae bacterium
ACAAAAGCGGTAGGCTACGTCACCGTTTTTTTGCTGCTTGGTTGAGCTTTTGCCCTCTTTGTGCAGCTAGTAAAGCGCTTTATTTAACAACAAGTAAAAGCATCAATTGGAAACACATTATGAAACGATTGGCCCTATCCATTGCTATTAGCAGCGCACTTTTTGCCTGTGGCACTCCAGAAACGAATGAATCAATAGCGACTCAAGCACAGACACCTGCACCCGTAACAACGACGTCAAGTCAAACCGAAGCTAAAGCAGAGTTAGGCAGCTTTGGTATCGAATTAGACGTGCGTGATTTGAGTGTCGAACCTGGCGATGACTTTTTCCGCCATGCAGGGGGTAAATGGTTGAAAGAATTTGAAATTCCGGCTGATCGTACCAACTTTGGCGCATTCACTATTTTACGTCAGCGCACAGAGGAACGCGTTAAAGCTATCTTTGATGACTTGTTGGCATCAGGCTCAGGTAGCGACGAACTAGAGGGACGGATCGCCCAGTACTTCACCAGTTATATGAATGATGAGAAAGTTAACGAGCTAGGTATCACGCCACTTAAGCCTCTATTGACGAGTATTGCAAGTATTGAATCTAAGGCTGATATTATCGCTGCACTTGGGCGTTCAGGTACTGACCGTACATCTTCACCTATTGGTGTTGCTGTTGGTGTTGATCGTAAAAACCCTAATCGATATATGGTGAATATGGGACATGGTGGACTAGGTTTGCCTGACCGTGATTACTACCTACAGGACACAGAGCGCTTTCAAAAAATAAGAGCGTCTTATGAAGAGCATATCGCAAAAATGCTTGGCTTTGCCGGTGTTAATGGCGCTGAAGATAAAGCAAAACGCATTATTGAACTTGAAACTAAGATAGCTGAGCAACACTGGAGTCGAGCGGATCGCAGGAATCGCGATAAGACTTACAACCCTTATACCGTTGCGTCGTTGAAGACCTCTTTCCCTAATTTTGACTGGGATACTTTCTTAGCAGCAACAGGGCTACCTGATTTTACTGATCTCAACGTAGGCCAACCTAGTGCATTTGGCCCACTTATTGACATCATTAATAGTGTGTCCGTTACCGACTGGAAAGCTTATTTGAATTTCCATGCTATCAGTAATCATGCAGGCTTATTATCTGACGAAATCAGCAATGCTAATTTTGAATTTTACGGAAAAACATTACGTGGTCAGCCACAACAACGTGAGCGTTGGACACGCGCTGTTCAACAGGTTGCGGGTCGTGGTAATACTTTGGGTGAAGCTGTCGGTAGGATTTACGTCGAGCGTCACTTTAAAGCTGATGCTAAGCGTCAAATGGATGACCTTGTAGAGAATTTGCGTGTTGCTCTTGGTCAACGTATCGACGGTCTTGATTGGATGAGTGAAGCAACCAAGAAAGAAGCACACGAAAAGCTGGCTACCTTTGATCCTAAAATTGGCTACCCTGATGAATGGAAAGATGTATCGAGCATTGAGTTAAAAGAAGATGACTTGTTTGGCAATGTTAAGCGTGTACGAGAGTTTTATACTAACCGCACATTGGCACGCTTAAATCAACCAACGAACAAAGTGGAGTGGGGGCGCAATACGCCACAAACCGTTAACGCGACGTATAACTCTGCGTTTAACCAAATCACCTTCCCAGCGGGCATACTCCAACCACCTTTCTTTGACCCTAATGCTGATCCAGCCGTGAACTATGGTGGTATCGGTGCGGTCATCGGGCATGAAATGGGACACGGTTTCGATGACCAAGGCTCTAAATCTGACGCGAACGGTATTCAACGTAATTGGTGGACAGATGATGACCGCGCTAAGTTTGAAGAAAAGGCAACAGCACTTGTTGAGCAATACAACAGCTATGAGCCTGTTCCTGGTAATTTTGTTGACGGTCGATTTACCTTAGGTGAAAACATCGGTGATTTAGGTGGATTGTCGATGGCATACCATGCTTACAAATTATCGCTAAATGGCGAAGAAGCGCCTGTTATTGATGGCCTTACAGGAGACCAAAGGTTCTTCCTGGCTTGGGCACAAGTTTGGCGAGCTAAGGCTCGTGAAGCAGCCACACTGGCGCGATTAAAATCTGATCCGCATTCGCCTTCAGAGTATCGTGTGAATGGTGTTGTAAGAAATATTGACGAGTGGTACGAAGCGTTTAACGTAACACCTGATCATGAGCTCTACTTACCACCAGAAGAGCGTGTAAGAATCTGGTAAGTTAGCCCTGATTAGCTTATTTTTATAACACTTTATAAAGCCATCTACTCAGATGGCTTTTTGCATTTCATAAAGGAAAAATACAGTGATACTCGATAGTTTTAGATTAGATGGCAAAGTGGCTATTGTCACCGGTGTCTCACGAGGATTAGGTCAAGCCATGGCTATTGCCTTAGCGCAAGCAGGTGCTGATATTGTTGGCGTCGGTATTAGTGACTCTTCCGGCACCCAAGACATAATCACATCTTTAGGGCGACGTTATCATGCGATAACAGCGGACCTTGCTCAAAGTAATCGTGCCGCTGATATTGTTAGCGAAGCTGTGTCTGAACTGGGTCGAGTTGATATTTTGATTAACAATTCAGGCATGATCCGCCGCGATGATATGTTGAGTTTTAGTGAGCAAGATTGGGATGATGTGATTAATCTGAACCTCAAGTCGCTCTTTTTTCTCGCTCAGGAAGCAGCGAAGCAGTTCGAGCAACAGGGGAGCGGTGGCAAGATTGTTAATATTGGTTCAGTACTTTCCTATCAAGGCGGTCTCAAAGTACCTTCCTACGTTGCCAGTAAATTCGGTGTGAAAGGGCTAACCATGTCAATGGCCAATGAACTTGCACCAAAAGGTATTAACGTGAATGCCATTGCACCTGGGTATATGGTGACTGATGTGACGACTGATTTACGTAATGATGAAAAGCGTAACGCCGGTATTTTGGAGCGAATTCCTGCAGGGCGTTGGGGAAATCCAGATGACTTAGCGGGTGCTGCTGTGTTTTTAGCAAGCAGTGTATCCAACTATGTAAATGGTGCTACCTTGGTCGTTGACGGCGGATGGCTCGCGCGTTAAGCATAAAAGGGAGGTTTACTTTTGTGGTTAATACCATTTCCTACAGATCTTACTTTGGTGCTTGACGATCTGTAGGAAGGCTTTCTTGGATAGATTATTTGCGTTGTGCGTTGAGTAACACATCTATGGCGTCAGGGCGGCCATTGATATAACGCATTTGCACTCGCCCATCGTCTGTCAGACTAATTTTTGCTGGAATGGTATTCGTGGTGAGTGCCCAGCCATCAGGAAGAACAACAGTGTTACGATTCCGCCCTAAACTACGATCCCAGACGAGTTGGTTATTATGTAGCAAATACCGGTTAGGGTCGGTATAGGTTTCTGTGATGCGCAAACGCTTGGATTGCCCTTGTTGGACCGCATCAAACCAGATGACAATTACTTCACTCATTGCAGTAGGTTCAGCGCCTATATCAATCCCCTTCTCGCTAATTTGTTTACCTTTGAGTGTTTCTACCTTCAATGCTTCGCCGGTATCTAGCAACATAGCTTCTGGGTTGGATGCTTTACTGCCTGTCCTGACGATATTGACATACTTATCAACGCCCTCTCTTTCTTCCGTGTAATCATGGAATAAACGAAAGGCACCTGTTTCTGGTTGCTGCAAGAAGTAGGTGATGTCACGATTCTGGAAAGCACGTTCATTAAAGGAGTAATTGAGCCTTGCTTTTGCCTTATCTCTGCCAGATGATTGAGGTTGGTAGTTTGGCCACGGGGATTTGTCTGTTGGCTTAATGATTGAAAAAGGTTTGCTGAGTTTTCTACCAGTGAGTTTAAAGTTAGCAGCTTGATCTGAATCATTCATAAAGCTGGCTTTAACGCGCCCTTGATCGGTCAGTTCAACTTGCGAAGGGTAATTGGCACCAATGATTTCATAACCTGTAGGTAATACGACGGAATTACGTTTGATACCTAATGAACGATCGAAAACAATATCATCGCCGTCGCTGTAGTAGCTTTTTTCGTCTTTGTAGGTTTTATCGATAAGCAGTCTCGCTTGTCCATCTTTGGGAACAGGCCTTGCTAATTTGATTTGTAAGTATTCGGTGTCTAGCGCTGCGCTGGTAAGTCCATTCTTTCTTGCTTCTTTACCGTCAACAATTTTCCAGGTTAGTACTTTGCCAGACATCAGGTCAATGACCTCATTGATATCGTGCTCACTGCCTTTTCTTAGCGTATTGAAGTAATGGGTTGCACCTGCATTCGTTGCACTGACGTAATAGTAAATGCGAAAGCTATGGGAGTCAGGAGATAACAACTCATACTGTGTGTAGCTGTCAGTTTGTGTTTGTTGGGCGTAACTGTTGAGACTCAACAGAACAAAAAGAAAACTAAGGATGGTATTTTTCATTGGTTACTCTGACCCATAAGGAATGCTAGTGCTATGCTGTGTTTTTATCCTACCGCATACGTAGTCTGGTAAATACCTTCTGGAATTATCCTATTACGTAATCTTTGCACAGATTTATGAACGGAGCGAATTCAATGAGGAGCTTATGGCCAAAGGGCGTTTTATTGAAGGGGTAACAAAACTCAATAAACGTGGAGAGTTGATTGAGCTTTGATGTTTTAGTACATATCTTAAGCGGATGTTTGCTCTTGTGAACGGTTTCTGACGACGCCAACACGATCTTCAATATCTCTTTTTAAAGACTTAAATAGACCAAGTGCAAAGAGTACTTCGGCTGTCACAAAGAGTGGCCCAATTAATAACCCGACGAGATCATCGACGAATGCAGGTTTCTTGCCTTCATAATGGTGTCCAATAAATTGAACTATCCAACCACCAACAAATAACCCAATACCGGTGGAGAGCCATATAGCAGTGGATGCTAAAGCGATGTGGTTGGCTGCATAGATACCAATTGCCATCAGAAAAGCCATGAGTAAGCCGAACACCATGTCTAGCTTTATATAGAACAATATGGCGGCGACATAACCGATGATTGCAGGCGTAAGAGAAAAACCAGCGATGTCAAATATTGGTCGAGAAAATAGCACGATCACCGAGAATACAATAACTGGAACACCAACGAGGTGTGTCATTATGTTACGTGAATCTCTATGGTACTCGGCGTAGTTTGATAAATGTTCAACAAAGTTTTTCATGCACTTAATCTCTTGAAAACACAATAGTGGAACTATGTTAGCAATATAATGCGTATTGAAATGTCAACTATTTTACATTTTAGTGCAAGGTTACTGAAATACTGTCGCCACTTGAATTTTTATATCGTCATTGTCTAGGGGCAGCGTAAAATCAGCTTTATCATTGTCCGATAAAGCTTTTTCTTGCTCTTCGACGACTTCGAAGTTTTGGTAGCGGTTAATTTTAACCAATAGTTCATGCTCTGTAACTTGAGTTATGCTTAACGCAGTCTTCCTAGGTGGCTCGGATAGACCAAAGTCCCATTCGAACATCGTTTCGCCTGAACTTGTGAATGTATGTAATTTACTCATCAAAAGAGAATTACCGTACAAAGAGGCTATCACATCAAAGTTACCAATTTTCCATTCAGTAATATCCGCTCTTAGCTGTGGGATATACTTGTTTGAATCTCGTTGGTCAACAAAACGAATAAACGACGCGCCTTTCTTAAGGATACGTTGCATGCCATCAAAGTTGACATGTTCTATCTCGTCTGTTGTTCTATGGTATCTGTTATGTATCCAGGTAGAAAAGATAACACTAGGGATTTGTTTTTGAATAAAGCTACCGTGATCGCTTCTTGGAGAAAATCCCGCTTTATTAATAATGGTGGGATCAGATGGTGCAGAATTCTGCTCGAACCATCGTGTCCATCCGGGGCTAAGTTCTGAGCCTTTTACTTCAACCGCTTTGTCAGGGTGACCCAACATGTCGAAGTTAATCATAGCATCGACTTTCACACCCTTGTTAGTCAGGTACTGAGCAAGGCTTTTAGAACCTACCAATCCTAATTCTTCGGCAGAAAATGCTGCAAAAATTAAAGTGTGCGTTGGTGGTGTTTGGTGTTGAGCATACGCTTTGGCGAGTTCAAGCATGACAGATGTACCAGAGGCATTGTCATCCGCGCCATTAAAGATACCACGACATGAAAATATACCTTTTGAACGAGCACCCAAATGGTCGAAATGTGCACCAATAACAATGGCTTTGTCAGTAAGACCTTTAACCATACCAACAACATTGACGTATTGACCATAAGTAACTTTATTTGATGACCGATGTTGGATAGTCATGGAGCTTTCTTGGGCTCTTTCGTTCAGACTTTCCCAAGTTTCTCGCTTCAAAATTGCTAAAGGTAATGTAGATGCGCCCATTAAACGATCTAGGGTATTGACCCGTCTCTGTTTAGAATGATCGGTGCCGGTGCCTTCTTGACCAAAAATATTGGTATTACTCGAAAGTACGAATAGCGCTTCAGCCCCTCTTTTTTCTGCTTGAGCAATTGCTAGCTTGAAGAAAGTGTAGAGAGTGTTATCAGGGAACTTGTCGAAAAAAGGCGCTTCACTTATATCAACAACAGTAATTTTCCCTTCTAGATTGTCGGTTTTGGTAAAGAGGGCCTCATCTGTCATAAAGGCCAATTCACCGTTAAATTCTATCTCAGCTTGGACGTTTAAAAACGTTAGTTCTTTTTTCTCTAATTTGACCGTTTTCTTACTGGTCAGAGTGACGTTGGTTTCTCGTTTTGATTCAACTAAATTGATCGGCAAAGTCTCACGCTGGAAGTATGAGCCTAAAGATGGAATTGCTGTTAAACCGTAGCTCTCAAATTGTTTTCCAATGTAACTCGCGGCGCGTTTTTCACCTTTGGATGTCGGTAATCTGCCGCATAACTTGTCGCTTGCTAAATAGGTAACATGGTTTTTAAGCGTTTCGATATCAGTGTTTGCGCGTGTCTGTGTTGCCGCGAAAATAATAAGAACTGTGAATATTAATTGTGGAGCGGTTAAGGCCGTACTTTTTAACATATTCCCTTGGGTATGCGTTTTACTTCAACGGCGATCATGATAATGGCTTTGAGGACAAATAGGGATCACAAAAACTTAACGAATCATGCCTATATCTATAGTGTCCTTCTTGCGAATGAAGAGAGCGCTCAAAGAGTAAGCGGAACAAACAGGTGCTGGTTTTGATCCGGTTTCTATGTCTGCCGAAGAGCTATTTAAATTAGCTACCCCGTCAAACGGCGAAGTGTCGCAATTTAAAATATATTAGAGATAGGTAGCTTCCCAGTCCTGTTTTTTATGCAGCTCTCGTGGGTTACTTGATAAAATCAACCCACTCTTCCAACAGATGCTTGAAGTCTGTCAAACCAAACCCACAAATAGGCTGTGAGGAATCATTGTGGTCGATAAACTCTGGGTGGGATATTTCATTGTGATTTAGGAAAAGCTCGCCTTCGTCTTGTTCAAAAGTTAGGTGGTAAATTTTGCCATTGTGCTGGTGGTGATTCAGTTGATAATTGAGTAATTGCTCGACTACTTCAATGAGTACTTTGGCTTGCCTTTTGTCTGTTGCTAAATCACTCGTTAACCAATCACCGAGGGCTTCGTATTCCAAGTCGCATAACGCCAGTGGGTTGCCTAGCAGGTCATGTTTAAATTGGTAATCCATTAGTGTTTTAACCTTGTATTACTGTTGAAAACATACCCAGTGCGTTCTAGTTCTGTGAGGTATACTCTGACATCAAACTCTATTTGATGATAGTCAGGCAGCATATGCTGACAGAGCTTGTAAAACGCTTTGTTATGCTGTTTCTCTTTAAGGTGAGCGAGTTCATGCACTACTATCATGTTTAAGAATTCTTCTGGTGTATTTTTAAATAATCGACTGATTCGTAGTTCGTTTTTATTTTTTAACTTATTGCCCTGAACTCTCGACACATAGGTGTGTAACCCTAACGCATGATTAACAATGTGGATTTCACTGTCGTATTTAACTTTACTTAATGGCTGTGATTTTTTCATATACAGGTTTTTGAGCGATATAACGTAAGCGCGTAGCTCATTGTCATTTGCTATGTCATGAATTGTTGAGTATCGACTTCTTAACCAGTCACCTAGTTTGTTCTGCTCTAAAAGCTGTTGGATATCATTTTGCAAGTGTTTGGGATAATGAGCTAAGTAAGGCAAAGGATGATTCATGATAGTTGGTATGATTTCTCTACTTAGCGAGTAGTTTACTCGGTTTTACGTTGAACTGAGAGCGCTATGTTGTGCTAAAGGTCGCTTTTGAATAGACAATGTTGATATTAAAGGTTGACATGCAACCAATTGGTTGCTCATGATTTGTTATGACATGAGTGGATTTAGTATGGATATATTTAAAGCATTAGCAGATGTTAATAGACGCAGGATTATAGAAGCTTTGTATCAACAAGATGGGCTATCTATCAAGCAATTGACGGAAGGCTCTTCAATTACGAGGCAGGCCATAACCAAGCATTTGAATATTTTGATTCGTTCTAAAGTCGTTGTTGCGCAATTCTCCGGAAAAGAGCGCATACACAAACTTAACCCTAAAGCGGTAAAAGCATTATTGGACTGGCTGGCACCGTTTGCACAACAATGGGATACCCGACTTGAGAAACTAGCCGAGTATCTAGGAGGAAAAGAATGAGCAACGAAGTTGATACAATTACGCGGGAACTCACATTCAATAAGCCGATAGAAGTTGTTTGGCGAGCGATAAGTGAACCAAGTGAAGTGGCACTATGGTTTGGGTCATCGGCGAGTTTTGAGCTAATTGAAGGTTCTCTTGGGTATTTTGAATGGGAAGAAGAGTGCGAAGGACGCTTTGCAATAAGAGTAGAATCAATTAAACAACCAAGTTATTTGGCCTGGCGTTGGATGCATAACCAGGACGTTCGTTTTGATGAAGAAACTTCAACTCTGGTAGAGTGGGCATTGACCTCAATGGAAGGTGGCAAAACTAAGTTGATAATGACTGAATCTGGGTTTGCTGAGCTTAAACATCGTTCACAAAATATTGAAGGGTGGGATCAAGAGTTAGGTGATTTGGAGCGCTATCTGACTTAGTATCGCTATCGAGATATGAATGGTCGGAAGGTTTGTAGGGGCCAACTGGTGGTGATGTTATATGAATGTATAGCTCTTCACCCATGGGCATCAAATGCTTTCTCTAGTAATGAGAAAGGCATTGGCCCCAGCCGCATTAGCGTCTCATGGTACTTTTTCAACTCTGCTTTGGTTGTTATATTATTCTTCTGTTTAATTTTCAGAAGTGCATTTGCGCCGTACTTATAGGTAATAACCTGCGCAGGCCAGCGCTTCATCCGGGCGATTTCACGTTGGGCAATGTCATCTTTTCGTTTGATGTACTGTTGCCAGTATTGCAGCGCTTTTTGATCACTCCAGTCATAATAATTAAGGCCGATATCTAACACTATGCGCACTGAGCGAACGATATCCCATTCCCATTTACCCAGCTCGTCGAGTGGTTCGTTGTAAAAACCACAGTCATTGCCGAGTTCTTCAACATATGCTGCCCATCCCTCACGATAGCCACGATAATTAAACGCTGCTTGCGCCATACTCATAGGCAGTTTCGACTCCAAAGATACTTGGTAATGATGACCTGGTATGGCTTCATGCAAATATAACCAGGCAATCTGACGAATATTAAATGGCTTATCAAAGTAATTGTACGAAAACTGATTGATACTGTAGTAGCCTGGTGTTTGGGCTAGATTAGGATTTGTACCTGCTTTTATAGCAATGTCGGGAATTTCATTTATAAACGGAAAGCAATGTTCAACTTGCTGACTTATGTGCTTTTTTTCCTCGATAAAAGCGGCATGTACTGCATCGATGTCGTTTAAAAAGAAACGCGTTTGTTCTAAGTTTTGGTTACCTTTGGCTAACGTACGTTGTACTGCTTTTTCCGCGTCTAACATTCGCTGGTGGACTCGCCTTACTTCAGCTTCTCCGAATACCATAAGCATTTCTGGTGTGACTGTCAGATCAACCCAGCGCTTTAAAAAGTGTTGATACCAAGCTTTACCATAAGTTGTGTCGCTCAACCCTTGCACTGAGAGTGTGCGTTTAGGGTCGGCTAACCACTTTTTTTCAAGCGCGATACGTTCAAAGCTCAGAGTTAACTCGTATTGAAGTAAATCGACGTCACGTTGTTGCAGCTTAGGTAAGTCTTTATAGTTGATGTCCGTTAACTGATTTTGTATTTTCTCCAAAACATGTTGTTGTTTGCTTAGTTGCTCGGTAGAAGCAATCGCGTTGATATTATCAATATAACTGAGTTGCAACGGAGGAAATTGTAGAGACTGGATTTCGTTTAACAAAGCACCTAGATCTGATTCATTACTGTCAGCTGTAGAGGACAAGATAATTATCACACAAGACAAACTAGCTATTTGTTTAATCATGACGTTCCTCGCAAGGCTTATGTGTCAATCATTCGACCATGGCCTAGATGGCCTAACAACTTAAAGATGTAAAAGTCTATGAATGCGCACCAAACTTGGTAGGTCTTACATCAGCCGCTGTTTTTCTGTGCGCCGATAGTGTAGAGGTGATTGGTTGGTCGCTCTTTTGAATGAACGGCTAAAATATGAGCTGTTTTTGAAACCAAGGTATTGTGATATGACACCAATGCCTTGATCGGTGTGAACTAATAAACGACGAGCTTCAGAGGTAACGCGTGAGTGAATCAATTGGCTTGCATTAGTGCCTAAATGCTTCTTGCATAAAAAATTTAAATGGCCTGGAGTAAGGTTCAACAAGTTAGCATATTCTGCAACACTTTGTGTTGTTTTGAAGTTCTGCTCTATTAGTTGTCGAAACTGAGAGATTGCCTGGTGAGAGGCATGATCGAGTTTTTGACCATTCTGTAACGCATACCATCGGTTAATTTTAACGAGCACTTCATAAGCAATGGCTCGCAAAAGATGGGGGCTATCATCGCTTAAGTTGCTTATCTCTTCACGCATGGCGTTGAGCCGTTCTTTTAAGTAATGTTGCTGTTCCAAGCTAATACTTAAAGATAAAGGGCCCGCCCCGGTATGAAAATAACGTAATCGATGCAGGAATAAAGTATCGTTGAAATGTTCTAATAAAAACTCCGCAGGAAAAAACAAGCAAAGGCCATCTAAGTCGTCGGCAAACCAACGCCTTACTTGCCCTGGTGAGGTGAAAAAGAGGGTATTAGGCAAAATAGTGTGTTGTTCATTATCAAGCCAAAAGTCGCCTTTTCCATGGGAAATAAGGGTGATGTCATAAAAGCTCAGCCTGTAAGGTAGCTGCGACTTTTCAAATGTTGGCATTTCATGTATCCAAGCAACATCAATGAGTAATTCAGAGCCATATTTCTGCTTTGAGAACTCGACACTTTTAACATCATTGATGGCGGAAGTTTGCTTAATAGCCATGACCCACCTTTTCTGGGTTGTGGATGAATCTGTATAACATGTTCCAAGCCTGAGTCATTCTACTTGTTACCAATTTTTACAATTATAAGATCGTAATCATCGAAAAGTACCGAAAATGGCTCGTTTGTGGCATGTCATACGCCATTTTTCGAATCTAGAATTAACGTCTCAATCGAGTTTATAGGACTGTGATGATGTTGATTTGTAAGAAGCTTGCTTTAATAGCTGTATTTTCAGTGTTACTTATTTTTTCTAGATTTAGCAATGCGCAACAAGCTATTGAGATGGATGATCCAAAATGGATGTTTGATGATAAAGGCGTCAGCCTGGAAAAAATTGCAGGGCGTCAGGCTATAAAGATTAAAACGGGGAAAGCTGTCTTAAGTAATGTCCTGTTAGAAGATGGCATCATCGAATATGACATGTACCTATCAGGTGAGAGGGCGTTTAGCTATTTGTATTTTCGTAGTGAATCAAATGACGAACACGAAGAAATTTATTTCAGAAGCCACAAGAGTAACGCACCTGATGCTTTGCAATATTCCCCAGTGTTCCAAAGGCGCTCGGCTTGGCAGATTTATCATGGTGAGAAAGGTACTACATCTGTCACACTACCCGCTAAAACATGGATAAAAGTGAAACTCGAATTAGTTGGGCAAACGATGAAGCTATGGTTAGGTGACAACCCAGATGCAGTACTCACGGTTAATCAATTAGGGCGGAAAGCACAAGCTGGAACAATTGCATTTCGAGGGTTTGTGCCTAGAAATAGTCCAGCTGAGTACAGTGCTTATTTTAGCGGTTTAAAAATCACCAAAAGAGCG
>CAZVDU010000090.1:12392-16216 GCA_964625615.1 uncultured Pseudoalteromonadaceae bacterium
GGAGCTGATGTAACATCAGACTCTAGTGTGCTAGAACCTGATTAGATGTTTTTAATGTGCTAGCCATATAGGCTAGCGCAAATGCAGCGCACAATACCAGTAGACCAAATAAGACTGAATTCCCAACTATCGCGTGCAGCAAAACTGACGCAGTGGTGATTGTTGCCATAATAGTTGCCCCTACAAAAATGAAATTGGGTTTAAACAACATGAGCGCGGCAGCTAATTTAAGCCCACCGACAAAAACGAGTCCAAGGAAGGTTAATTCAATCGAAGCAAGAACCGAATACTGTGGCGGGTAGCCTACCATTGTTTGACTGCCACAGACGGCAAAAATAACGAACAAAGAGAGTCTCAATACGGCATATATACCGTCTAATAAAAGCCGCTTCTTTTCGATATACTCTTTTCGCTTTTCTTTGAAGGCGTTTAGCATAATGGTCCACTTTTTGTAAATATTGATAAGCCGGTGCAACTCAATTTTCTAAAGAAGATGTATAAGGTCGTCGGCCTATTGAATATATTGATTTTAAGCATTTTGTAGGCCAAAAGTGCGGACAGGAATCGATGGCTCACCATAGCTGAACATGCTTTAGAGTATCTGGAGATATACTATATATCTAACATTACTTACTTATATCGTTGACTTATAAGGCATTGAAGCATGCGGGTATTGAATGCTTTATTGATTAATACATGGCTTCTTGAAAGGCTCTGAGTGTCGAAATATTTTAAAAGCGAAATGTTCCTTATCAGACAATTTCTTGTCAATCGCTAAAACTGTAAAAAAAGGTGACAGGTTTAGCTTTCTGATAGTGAGCTTTGTTCATTTTTTATGCTGCTGACTAATATCTGATTCGATTTGACTCATCACCTTTTTCCATCCACATTGGTCAGTGCATTCGTTTTATCAAAGGGGATAAAAAATGGAATTTGAGCTACTAAATCAATACCTTCTAGCGAAACCTGAAACAGCTCAGGGTTTTCCATTTGGTGACGACGTTTACGTCTACAAAGTCAAAAAGAAGATGTTCGCACTCGTTAGCTGGCGAGAAGAGAAAATGATCATCAACCTTAAATGTGATCCTGATGAAGCGGAAGCGTTACGTGGGATCTTCTCAGCCATTACCGCTGGTTATCATATGGATAAGAAGCATTGGATAACGATTTACTTTGATGACACTGTGCCTGAAGGAGAGGTTAAACGACTGATTGATAATTCGTTTATGTTGGTGGTCGAGAAGATGACAAAGAAGGATCAGCGTTCCATTCTGTTACACCTCTAAGCGACCACTTGTTCTGAAAAGGGCACTTAGTTCTGGCAGTAAGTTAGCGGGGGTTGTTTTATGGATTTTAAGGTAACAGCAATTATTGAATGTTATAAAAAGCGCTAACTCTTTAATAAATGCGTTAACGAAGGATTCCACTTTTTTAAGCGTAGGCTCTAAAGCCAAGTGTTGAATATGCAGTATTGATGTTTTTCTGTCAGCTTTGCAATCGACTCTTGCCACGAGCTTCCCATCCCAAAGAAGAGGTAACGAGAAATAGCCGTATTGCCGTTTGTTTGCAGGTAAATAGCATTCGATTAAATAGTCAAAGTCAAAAAAGCGCTGCATGCGTTTGCGTTGAATAACAAGATTGTCGAATGGTGACAGTATCTTTAGTCTGCTTTTTGCAAGTGGTTTGTTTAATAGAGAGAGTGATTGAGGTAATGCATAGCACAACGTTTTGCCAACATTAATTTCGAGCAGCTCGCTGTTAGAAAGCATACTTTCAATTTGGGCGGCTACCATCGTTTTGGTATTTTTCAGCAAATAGATAATATCCGGTAGTTGAGCTAATCCATTCACTTCTAGATATTTAGTTATCAGGAATTGTGCGTATTCTTCATCACTTGGCATGCTGGTATCGACAGAGTAAGGCAAAACATGCTCTGTTAAATCATAGACTTTATGAAAATTGGTGCGATAGGGGATCATTAAATCACCTTGCATAAAGAGATATTCAAGTGCTTGTTTTGTGGGTTTGCTTGCCCAGTCATACTTTTTGGTTGTGTCATTGTCGAAGTCTTTTGCCATCAGAGGGCCTTCGTTCTTGATCCTCTCTAAGACTTCTTTAATGAGCTTGTCATTACGCGGATACCAGTGTTTTTGCTTGCCAGTTTTCATTGCATGTTTACGCGGTAAGCTGAATCGATAGTCCTTCATTGGAAGGTAGGCTGCAGCATGTGACCAGTACTCGAAGGCATTCTTTGACTTCACCAGTTGATCTAAATGCTCATTCTTATACCTTGGGTTTCTATTCCAGAGTGTGTGGTGATGCGCTCTTGCAACAACTGAAATTGTATCGATTTGTACATACCCAAGGTGTTCCAATGCTGACTGTGTCGCATCGATGCTTAGCCCTTTTGTAGAAGAAGGTGGTAGTTTCTGTGATAAGAGAATGAGTTTTCTAGCTTCAGTAATAGAGAGTGAATTAATCAAACCGTCAATCCTATTGGAGCAAGTCTTTAGATAATGCCTTGGTGCGTTAAGGCGTCAATTTCGTCATTATCAAGTTGCAGTTTTTCATGTAATACATGTTGTGTATGTTGTCCGAGGGTTGGTGGTGCCTGTTGATACTGAATAGGTGTTCGAGAAAAGTTTATAGGGTTTGCTACTGAAGGGGTAGAAGCTTTGTCGTCGCTACTTAAATCCAATTGCATCTTCCTGTGTTTGACTTGCTCATTGTCAAAAACCTGCTCAATGTTATTGATAGGGCCACACGGAACACCTTTTTCTTCCAATTTATCCAGCCAAAACGTACTGTCTTTAGCTTCGATTATTTTTGATAAAGTTTGTACAACAACTTGTCGGTGAGTCACTCGTGATGCATTAGTCGAGTAGCGTTCGTCTTTCAATAGCTCAGTGCACTGCGCTACATCGCAGAAATCAGCAAATTGAGAATCATTGCCTATGGTTAAGATAATGAAACTATCTAGCGTTTTGAACGTCTGATAAGGAACGATATTCGGGTGAGCATTGCCCATTCTCTGTGGGATTTGATTGCTTACGAGGTAATTCATTGCTTGATTAGCCAACGTGGCAACTTGAACATCGAGCAATGCTAAATCTATACGCTGCCCTAGCTGCGATTTTTCGCGTTCAATCAAGGCGCTTTGTATTGCAGTTGTGGCGTACATACCGGTAAGAATGTCCGTCAGTGCTACACCAACTTTTTGCGGACCGCCGCCAGGCATATTATTTGGCTCACCAGTAACACTCATAAGGCCGCCCATACCTTGCAACAGAAAGTCATAGCCAGCTCGGTTAGCATAAGGACCTGTTTGTCCAAATCCGGTGATAGAGCAGTATATGAGCCTGGGGTTTATAGTTTTCAATGCGTTGTAGTCGAGATTGTATTTTTCCAAACCGCCGACTTTAAAGTTCTCAATAACTACATCACATTGCTTAATAAGCTCATGAAGTAATAATTGGCCTTTGGGGTGTCGAATATCTACTGTTATTGATTGCTTCCCTCGATTGGCAGATAAAAAGTAAGCCGATTCTTGTGTAATCCTACCTTGCTCATCTTTTAAATAAGGAGGGCCCCAATGACGTGTATCATCGCCAGACTCGGGCCGTTCTACTTTTATTACCTCTGCGCCTAAATCTGCCAGCATTTGTCCAGCCCATGGCCCTGCTAGAATACGACTGAGTTCTAGTACACGCACATGTGACAAAGGTGCTTGAGGCATTATTTTTCCTTACTCTATAAACACTAATGGATGACTTCAGGGTAAAATAATAACGGAAATGTGAGGTTGTAGTTACAATTAAATAGGG
>CAZVDU010000091.1:0-16158 GCA_964625615.1 uncultured Pseudoalteromonadaceae bacterium
TATTTGAGAGAAAAATAATAGTTTCGCTATGGGGCCGAAATCGAACAAGAAGCGGTCATTTAAAACATAAAGTAAACTATAGAAGGGTAAATCAAAGTGATCTGACCCCATCGATTCCGGATTCCTGGTTTAGCAAAAGAAAATCCAAAGATAAAAACCAATATTGATTTGCCCCTAAAGACAGCAAGATCTGTCCTTATCAGTCCATGCAATTACAGGAGGTTTAATTTTACAATACCCTATGGTGAGTTCGACAGGTCCTATTTTTTTCATGAAATTCAATTAGCGTCTACCAGCAAAAATCCAATAACTAAACTTAAATTGAGCGAAATTCTAAGATCTTATCCAGATGCACAACTTCGTATCTATGCTTTTGGCTCTGACTCAGTTAGTGGGGCACGAAGCTTAACTATATCAAAGCTACTTAAAAATTCTGACATTACTCAAGACACTAATGTAATTGAGACAGAAGTTTATATGGAAAAAGCAAATACTATTAAATCTAAGGCCCGCAGGCTCCTGAGGATTTACGATCATGGATTAAATGAGAGTTAATGAACCTGTTCTGATATTTAGTCACTAGGTGTTGTAATGAATGAACAATTGACCGATGGAAGAGAGGCGCGAGAACTTGGCAATATCCAAGCCGAGCAATTGGCCAGTGACCTTGAATCACCAAGTGGTATCGAGCCACTAAATAAAGAAGACTTTGAACAGGCTAAAAGGGATAACTCAGTTCTTAGAGAAAAAGAGTTTAAGAAAGAACTAAAGGGGGATGAGAAGCTGTAAGTATATCTTCGTGCCGTAAGCTGATCTTAAAAGAATATGTCGCTATAAATTAGTAGTTAATCATTATCAAATGCACTGCTCGGCAAGTAATTCTCTGGCAACATTTGACCTTTCCCCGAAACTAGTACCAACCCCTCGATGAGATTTTTCATATTTGACAGGCGCCCAAACTTATATAATAAAAGGTCAGTCGGGTTATTGCACGTCGGGCGTATTGCCAATAAGATTTAACAGCGCGACTACCCAGTCTGGTGACAAAACGTGTACGATTGGGTCGACGAGTTGCAACAAATTTATAATCTCGATATGGCTAAATTAGATGACTGGCTCATGCAGCATGATCTTGGCACTTAAATTTTAGTGATATTGATATGACTGACTAAAGGTTGAATGAACAAAATAAGGAAATTGTATGCTTAGAAGGGTTCTCAAAAACAAGTTAGTACAAATCGCCTCTCTGGTATCATCAATCGTCTTGATTGCTCTGTTTTTAACTGAAGACACTGTTGTTATCAAGCCTCAGTTACTCATCAGTGAAGAGAGCATTGAGCAGATGGAGCCACATGTAACAGATCAAATCATTAAGACTTCTGCAGCTTTTGTAAAGACCCTAGACTTCAGCAATTTCGACTACTGTGAAAAGTTTGTCGCCAAACGAATAAATACAACATACGCCTGGTTTAGAGAAAATCATGAAGAATGGGGTGCATTTATCGACCAAGGTTACTTGCTCAATGATGTAACTGCCGCTGTAGAACACTTCGGCAACTCAAATTATGCTGCCGCCTTTCGAATAAAGCAGTTGCGTAAAAATAGTGAGGCCACAAATTTTTATAATCAAGTTGCAGACCAAGTTAGACAATTTGCTCCAGAACTTCTAGGTGGACCACTGGCATTAAGTTTTCAAAAGCCGATACCTACGCAAGCTTTAGTTACCTACCCAAGACTAACTAAAAGTGAAAGAAACGAGATACTCAAGGGTACCGATGTGAGCGTAGATGATCTCGCTTTTTTTGTTAGAGACAAGGCTGTATCGGATGAGGTATTACTCGAACTTCTTTCAGCTATTTCTGATCCAAATGCTATCGTAGGTTACGACAGGTTAGAAACAACCTCTGTGCTGGATTATGCAATTTTTGCCTACCGGCCGGCCGTTGTTGAAGAGCTATTGCTAAGAGGTGCCATACCGACTAACGATGAGTATTTAGGCACGAGTTTAGATTGGGCATTGAGCAGTCTGAATTACAATTGGCACTTAGAAAGTAAAGAGCAAGCGATTAAGGTGTTAATGTTATTAAAAAATAGCGATCTAGCTACAGGAATCGATATCAATAACCAGTCCCATATCAGAGGTGGATTTCCTAGACATTTCTTTGATTTCGACCGCACTCAAATTAACTATCTTTTGGATATCCATAGTATTGACCTATCCTCACTAAAACAAAAGTTGAAGATTACTCCATATACTGATTCATTGTTGATAAAGTTATTAGAGCGCTCAAGGCAAGACTATCTGTCTAAAAAACTGGCACTTGAAGATGTTGGTGAACATTTAGCAAAGTGTGAAGATACGATTAATGGACTAAATGATAAGTGGGAAGCTGAAAACGCACGAATTGTTGTGCAACGCATTGTATCTGAGTACGAAAACGATCAAACTCAAATTAAGCAAGTTTTAAATAAAATTGATCCTGTTTTATTTGATATGTACATCAGTCAAACGAGTCTATATCGGAGGAAGCAAGAGCCTGTTAATGAGGCATGGGATATACTCCCGTCATTAACTGATGAGCATGTCGATCAAGTTATAACCTCAATTTCTGAACTTACCTTAAATGAAGCCAATAAAAACTGGCTGTTTGGGCAAATTCTTAATTATGGACCACACTATTATTCAAAGTTGGTCGATGCAGGTTTTTTAGTCGATGAAATTCAATATTTTGCCTATAAAACTGCGGGATTATTAAAGGTTGAATCTATTAAAGCCCTCTATGAATCAGGTGCTGATTTGTTTAAAGAGGATATCAGAGGCAAGACTCTTTTATATTATGCAGTGAAAGCAGGAAACATCGAGTTGGTTAAGTATTTGGAGGATGAGAATTTCCCTTATTCATCCAATGTTAGAGGTGAAGATCCACTTCACGTGGCTTTAAACACCATGAACAAGCGCTTGAAAGTAGAAAATATTGAAGGGTTAGTTGATGCTTTGATGGAATATGATCCCGAAGTAGATAAGTTTCACCTTAGCAGAGTAGCCCTGATCAAATTAAAATATCCTGATTTGTACCAACGACTAGCGATGAAACACCCTCAGTTAGCCATATTACCATCAACACCTTTACCGAGTATTAAAGCTGGCTATGTACTTTTTTAGGCTGGCTTGAATTCCACTGAATGAGCTAATCTTTTTACTGATTGGTATAAAGTCAACTTCACCCCGATAGATAACTAGGAAGTGGTAAAATGAAAGCAAGCGCTCGGTATCGGTGATTTATGGCTTAGGCGATCCAGAATTCTATCTGGAATCAAAGGGATCAGAATCAATGATGTTGTGTAATCCCCCCAAGAACCAAAGCAGTTATAAGTAGAAAATTCCTGCAGTTTTGAGCAACATACCGGCAGTCTGGTTATATTTCTAACGGCGGCTAAAGAATGAAAGCTCTAGCGCCGTGTCTTTATGAGCGGGATAGGAGCTTAAAAGTTTGCGTTATTATACTGCTCTGTAAGGTCGAATATAGATTAAAAAAGCGCATAATGAAATAAAGCCCCAAAATATTGGTGGCTCTGGGACCTGTGAAAGGGTGACGTTGTCAATTCCGGTTATTTCCGGAGTAAAAGCGGTGCTAAATACATTCTCAATTTGCAGCCGAAGTTCAGTTACATCTGCTAGTAAACTTATCCAAGTACCTGTATTAACAGACCATGCGGATTCATCTATAATTGCGGTTATGGTTATCCAATTGCCTATTGGTGCAATAATTCCTGAGTTAAATGTTGCAGAACCTCCGGGGCCAAAAATTGAAGCTGTCAAAGGAACTATATTGCCAACGCCAGGATCAATTAAGTTAAAGTCCCATGACAGGGTTCCTACTCCATCTAAAATTGACCAATCTCCAAGGAAGACAGCGGGGGCTAGGATATTACCAGCTGTTTGCCCTTGGTCGATATTTTGTATGTACCCACCGGGGTTACCGCCAGTGAGTTCATGGGTAAGTAGTGTTGTTTCCCCTAGTAACCCCGTCCAACCGTCCAAACTAGTATCAAAAGTACTGTTTGCGATTATTGTTGCGCCAGCAGGTTCAACGAAGATGATGAGGGCAATTAAATAAAATTTTTTAAAGTCCATAAATAATTCCAATATTTAAAATTCATGCTAAATGTGAGGGTAAACTTGTTTATATAAGCTTATAGTTTAGGTGTGAAAAGTACACGCCACTACGGAAGTATAGAGCATCACTTGTTGATTTTTTTAAATAAGGAAATGTATATATAAAGTCTTATTCATAGATCTCGTTGATTTGTAACTATCCACTGACCTTTCCCCCAAATTTAAGATAGCCAGCGATATCGGTCATATTCCATAAATCGGTATCACTCTCTTGATGCACATTAAGATCGTTTAACTTTTGTTCGTATTGAGCAATAACAGACTCTAGCTTTTCGATTGTGGCGCTCAGTGGTGTCGATTTTATGTTGTCCATTTTGCCGCTCTTTTTTGAAATCTTGAGCAGATTAATTGTGAAAAAAATTCATGTATATCTAGAAAGTTTCAGAGTTATGAGAAGCTAAAAAAAGGGTTGAATAATGACTGTTTTATAGTCATAAAAGTAGGGACTTGAACTGGGTTTTTGGGTATAATATGCGCCTGTGTTAAGCTGTTTAACACAGTCAAAATTTTTAATTAGGAGCTTGTAAAATGACGTATGTCCCGAAAATGTCACGGGATATCCAGCAAGGCCTTTATTTTCAAGTGGTTGATGTCCCGCTTTCCGCACCAATCTTTATCTCATTGATCCTATTGAGTAATTTGGTTTTTAGATTACTCTCTTTCTTAAATATGTCCTCTAAGCATTTGAGATTTAAAAAAATCTTTGGTTCAAGTCTCGCTTGCTGTCTGATTAGCGCTTCTACAAACTCCCGGCTCTATTTAATTTAAATGGATGCAACAATCTATTTTATATAAAGTTATTCCTTTCAGCTCACTGAGAATAGTTGTATGAAATGGTTATGGAAGAAAAGGCCTACTGGAAAGTATAGCGACCAACTGATTCGGATTGAGGAAAAGCTAGCTAAAGCAAAAAGAATCGATAGGAGGCTAAAGGTTTTTGGTGCTGATTCCCATAAGTACAAAATTGGTAAATGTGTATCGAAGAATGATATTGCAGTATTTGAAGAAAGATACTCCATTAGCCTTCCAGAGTGCTATACAGCATTCTTAACTTATGTTGGTAACGGTGGTGTTTCATATTGTGACTCGTCCGCAGGACCTTTCTACGGAATATACCCTATGGGTAGAGGTGTTAACGAGTTTGTCGATAACCCTGAGCTAAGCCTTTACAAAACTCCGTCTATTTTTCCTAGAATATCTGATAACGAATGGGAACTGTTGATAGGTAAGATACATGCTGACGATATCACTGATGAAGAGTACGAAGAGGGGTGCCATAATATATACTCTGGATTGCTTTGTATTGGTAGCCAGGGCTGTCAGAGCTACCACGCGATCATTTTGAATGGTGAGCATACTGGTAGGGTGGTGAATGTAAGTATTGACCTGATTAAATCAAAGTTTGCTTATGAAGATAACTTTTTAGATTGGTACGAGAGGTGGCTTGATGAAATTCTCTCTGGCATTTTGTTGCAAGATGGACCTAACTGGTTCGGTTATACAATGGGTGGAAATGGCTCCGAGTTATTGAACTGCTACTTTTCTTCAGAAACAAGAGAAGAAAAGATAGAGGCTCTAGATGGCCTTTCTAAATTAACTGATATGACCGAAAAAGACTGTGAGCAGCTATTAGGCATTGGTTTAGAAGAGAAACTAGAAATAAGGCACCACGCTGTTCAATCATTAACAAAATTCAATTATTCAATGGCTAAGCAACTACTTTTTGTAGCTCTTAAAGGTGATGACACCGACTGCTTGGCTGGCTGTCAGGCTATATATTGGTATGCAAGAAGTAAGGCAAACGAGTGGTACGAAATATTAGGGGACAGATTGCCATCTGTCGAAAATGAAGAAACTTATCGTTTCATTACATACATTTTCGCGGAGTCGGGTAAAGATTATAGTATTGACTTATTACCTTTTTGTAGTAGCCGCTCCGAAGAAATAAGAGCAACGACATATACTGCGTTAGGAAAGTTGAAAAACCGAGCTCCTCTTATAGATGCATTTGCAGATGGATTAATCGATGATTCTCCTCAAGTCGTACATGCTACCCTCCAGGCGTTTCGAGGACTAAGAGACAAACGGATTTTTAAAGCATATCGACGGATTATTGAACGCTTCCCTTGTGAAGAACATTTTATTTTGATTAATTTAAGTCATCATTTGAAAGAGCTAGGATTCTCTGGGATAGATGACTTTACTAGTTGCTATGACAATGGAAAAATCAAAAGCTGATTTGGTTAAGGGGTAGGGGAGGCTTGTGCAAGCTTCTTTTATTTATCATCCATCGTATTTCTCTTTCTTTGGTTTTATTTTGGTGTCGGCAACGTCAGTCTATCACCGAAATGGGGGTAAATTAACCAATATGATGTCCAAATGAAAGGCAATATTAGGTTACCTCGGCCTTAGATAAAACCTTCAGGCTTAAAACTAATGATCTATTTAGAGGCTATTACATTTACTAATCTAATAAGTGCTAATAGCAAATTACTAAAATCATTATCTATTCGTTGCTTGATGTCTTGTACAATACTCTTCAGCTCTTTATTAAAGTCTTGCTCAATACGCCCGTCACTCTCATGTTTACTTATTTCAGAGCAATCAAGAGTTAATTCGGATGCAAAAACATCAACAAATGGCTTTAGGTGGAATAAGGCGTCATCAATCAGGTGATTGTTCAGCCCGTACTGCCTTAAAACCACCTTTAACTTTTCTTTAAATTCGTTCCAATCATTCAATTGTTCTAATTCTTTTATATCTATCACGTTACTCAAAGTTTTACCCCTTTCGGTTTTAGATTACTTCTCGAAAAAATTTTAACATTATTTTTACGGTAAATAAAATACCCCTTGCATGATCGAGTGAAGACGATTATACAAGTACCTTTTACTAATCTTCCTCAAGCAGATAACAACAGTCTATTTGAGCGATATGCGGCATAGGAGGTAAGAGTTACTAAGCGTGCCTCTTAATCTATAAATCTCTCAACAGCCTTAGTTAATGGGCTTCGTCGCCACACCGACGTCATATAAATCAGAATGAAGTCTGTAGGTATGAATGTTACTAAGAACTGTTTAGTCAACCCCCCTCGACCGTTGGCCTGTTTTATATCGTTTAGAATGCGGCATTTTGTGCCAAGCACAATAGTCATAAGGGGACACATCAGCGATATTACAACTACGAACGGCTATTTGTCTGGCCGTTTGAACTTTGAATTTTTTGAGATAGTGTTCACTACTTCATTATAAGAGGTGGTATACGACCCTTCCTTAAAATTATGTTACTTTAGAATGAATTACATACATTTTTAGGGATGGAATCATGAGTCTTTCACGATTACTGGTAGCAGTAGCTTATTCACTAGTATTACCAATAGCCGATATTGACATTGCTGAGGCTGAAGAAGGTAAATCAAAAGGTATTTATGATGCTTTCCTGTATCGTAACATTGGCCCAACGCGAGGTGGGCGTGTAACGACAGTTACAGGGACTATTGCGGCACCTTCTACATTTTACCTCGGTGCATCGGGTGGTGGTGTTTGGAAAACGGATGACTATGGCACTAGTTGGCGAAATGTATCGGATGGCTTCTTTGCTACGCCATCTATTGGCGATATTGCTGTTGCGCAAAATGATGCAAACATTGTTTATGTGGGTACTGGTACAGATGGCCTTCGGAGCAATATTATTGAAGGTAAGGGTATCTATAAGTCAATTGATGGTGGCGAAAATTGGCAACATATCGGCCTCAAAAAAGTGGGGCAGATTGGTGCTGTGGAGCTGGACCCAACAAACCATAATATTGTTTATGTCGCTGCAATCGGCCAACCGTTTAATTCAAATGAAGAACGTGGCTTGTTTAAAACCATAGATGGTGGAAGAAGCTGGGAAAAAGTCCTGTTTATTTCAGATACGGTGGGCATAACCGATGTAGAAATTCACCCATCAAACCCGAATATTCTTTATGCTAGTGCGTGGAAGGCTGAGCGCAAACCTTGGACTATTATCAGTGGTGGGGAAATCGGCAAAGATGAAGCTGGTATATATAAGTCTATTGATGCAGGTGCGAGCTGGAATAAAATCAATAACGGATTACCTACCGATTTAGTAGGCAAAATAGATTTGGCAACCACGCCAGCAGACTCACGAATTCTTGCTGCATTGGTCGAAGCGCCTGCACCAGAAGGGGGGCTTTACTGGTCTGTAGATGGTGGTGAGAGCTTTAAGCATATTTCTAACGACAAAGGCATTCAAAATCGTCCTTTCTACTATACAAACCTGGATATAGATCCAACTGATCCTAATATCGTCTATTCGAATGCTAATCCGTTGAGAAAATCTGTTGATGGCGGTAAAACATGGACAACTGTCTCGGTGCCACACGGTGATAATCACGACATGTGGATTAATCCGAATAATCCAGACCTATTCATTCAAGCAAATGATGGCGGTGCAAACATAACTCACAATGGCGGTAAGACATGGTCGACCCAATTTAACCAACCGACGTCTGAACTTTACACTGTTGATGTTGACGACCAGCACCCGTATTGGCTCTATTCAGGTATGCAAGACAATAGTACGACTATTGCAGTGCCTAGTATGGCGCCGTTCGGCTCACAACACACAAACAGCTATATCGTGAACACAGGAGGATGTGAGACAGGCCCTGCTGTGCCTAAGCCCGGTAACCACAATATTGTTTATGCAAACTGTAAGGGCCGTTTCGGCGTTTATGACAAGCGCTTAGGCACCGAGCGTTCCTATTATGTTGGTGCAGCTAATATCTATGGTCATAACCCTGCTAATTTGAAACACCGTTTTCAGCGAGTGGCGCCCGTTCATGTATCACCTCACGATAGCAACACTGTATATCACGGATCACAATACCTGCACAGAACAAAGGACGATGGTGTAACGTGGGAAACGATATCACCAGATCTAACTGCTAACGAACCGGACAAGCAAGTTATATCAGGGGCGCCCATTACTCGCGATATTACCGGTGAAGAATATTATAGTACGATTTATTCGATCCAAGAGTCGCCTTCTAAGCAAGGTGTTATTTGGGTAGGCTCAAATGATGGTGTTGTTCACGTTACTGTTGATAATGGCGCAAATTGGAAAAATGTGACACCACGTCGCTTGCCAAAAGGGGGACGTGTGGATAGTGTCGCTCCGTCAGTTCACAATCCTGCAAAAGCTTATATAACGGTATTACGCAACCAACTTGGGGACGCAACACCTTATATCTACCGTACCACTAATTATGGCAAAAGCTGGGATTTACTGTCAGGCAAAAAAAGCGGTATTCCTGATGACTATCCGGTAAGGGTAGTGAGGGAAAGCCCAGACACTGAAGGTTTGTTATTTGCAGGGACAGAGTATGGCATATTCTTATCACGGAACGACGGTAAAAGCTGGGTTGAATTCCAACAGAACTTGCCCATTACACCCGTAACAGATCTGAAGTTTATCCGTGGTGATATCGCGATCTCTACTATGGGACGCGGCTTCTGGGTGCTAGATAATGTGACCTCTCTAGGGCAAGCTGCCATGGATACACTCGATGAACAGTTAGTCGTTATGACGCCTAAAGACACCTATCGCTATCGTCAACCACGTGTTGTCAATAGAGCTGCTGGATTTACAGCTGGTGTACCAGATTATCCCAAGCCTAGTGTAAATATTGATTATTACGTGCCTGCTGGTGAGCATAGCAGCATTCGCCTGGATGTTATGGACAACAAGGGACAGGTTATCACTAGTTACTACAATGATGGCAGGAATCTAAATGATAGAACCTCAGATACTCCTATCGATGAGAAATCCCTCGAAATGCTAGTTGCAGGTGGCACGAATCCTAGTGATTTAAGTTCATCAGCGGAGAGAAGTCAGGAAGTATCCGATACCATTCATCATAAAAAGCTGGAAATGGATGAGGGATTGAATCGTTTTAACTGGGACATGACTTATTTAGGGCCGTGGGATAAGAACCAGTCAAGGCGTTTTGGCCGTGGTTTTATGGCGGCACCGGGTGAATATAAGGTTCGGGTATCACTAGATGGTGGCAGGCCTGTAGAGAGCGAACTATTCAACTTGATGATAGACCCAAGGTTGGCAGAACAGGGGATCACTCCAGCTGTAATAGCTGAACAAATGGCATTAGTGCGGCAGGTCTCTGACTTATTAAGTAACGCCCGAATGTTGGAAACAAGGGTGATTAAGGATTATAAATCCCTCAAAAAGCAAGTTGGAAATACACCGAAAGAAGAACGTAGTGCTGAAATCAAAGTCGAATTTGAAAGGGTAGAATCAGCACTGACTGTTTTGCAGACCGAACCTAAAGTTATCTATCCTAGACCCAGATTAGTGAACCAGATTAACTTTCTCTACAATATGCTTAACACCGCCGACCAAAAGCCGGGCAAAGAGTTTTATGAAAGGTTTGATGAACTCAAAAACCAATATGAAATGATTAGCGAACAATACGGAAACTAATATACCGTGCTTATTCTAGTTGTTTCCTAAGAAGTTTGGACTGCTTGGAAGTGCTTGTTAACAAGCTGTTTATGGTGCCATCGACATGATGAAGGAATGTAGATGGCATCTAAACACAAGAGTAGCCTTGGTATTGTTCTATATTAGAAAAACATAAAATGCCGTTAGGCTAAATTCTATTTTCTACCCTTCAGTGTTAACTAAATCTAACATCATCAATTTGTATAGTTTTATAGTGAGCATAAGCTAGTTTTAGTTCATGCCAAAAATCATCGGACAGAATGGAGAATAACTTCCAGGCTAGTCGCAACCAGTTTAACGATGAAAAGTTTTTAATGATGCCGAGTGCTTTAAATCCGAGTGATGCCATGATTGAGAATGCTAGGTTCATTCTTCTGATAGCGAGATGATGGCGTTTAATAAGATCCTTATTAGGGTTTGAGATAAAATGAAAAGCGTCACCGTCGTGTGAAAAACGGGTGACGACGAGGGAATTAGCTTTTGTAGAAAAAATAGGCTTTTCTAACAACCAATAATAAGCACGTTTTACAGCAAGACTGACGATTTGAACGCCTTGCTTAATAGTTTCTATACCTCGTTTGAAGAGCTTCACAGCATAAGCTGACATCTTTTTGAGTGCTTTCCAAACTTTTTTAACAACATTTATAACCCCACCAACGACATTTCGGAAAAACCTACCTGCGGCTGACAATATTCCCTTAAAGCTGAACGCACGCCTTCGTTTCTTTTGTGCTGATTGGTTTCCTGACTCTTGCTTTTCTATTTTGACATGAGCTTGTTCCAGTTGTACCCATTGTTTATCTTGCTTGGCTTCTGAGAATATCTGCAAAGATAAGGCCTGTGCGTCATCTTCATTAATGCTGTCTGCATGAATGTCTACTTCAGTAAAGAGTCTGTTAAACAAGTAACGCATGTTAATAACTGCGTAATCTCCTTCAACAGGCTTAATCAATTGATTGATATTCTTGATCTCACTGTCGAGAAGAAACTCCTTTACCGCTAACATCGTTAGTGGACCAAAGTCACCATCAAGTTCGCCGTTGTAAAAACCAAGTAACCACAGTCTTAGTTGTAATAGCTCAAAGCCAAATTTATTTACTAAGGTTGTCTCCGCTTCAGAAGGGGATAGCCTCTTATTAACTAATTGCTTAACCCTTCCCCAAACTTGTGCTTTTCGATAATAGCGTAACCCGTTTCTGCCAGCCCAAACTCTACTTCCGTTTCTGTCCTTGTAATGCTCGCCGGTTGATACAAAGATTTGCTCATATGTCCACTTACGCTTTTTATTTTTTAAGTTAAGAATATCTTTGTTGATGGTGTCTATATTATGAATATGGGTCTCTTTTAGAAGTTCCGTACTGGCAGGACGTTGATTAAAAACGAAAACCCAAGTGCCTTGATGTTTAATGAATATTTGCGATAACGTTTTGACGTCGCCAAGTATGTTGATGACTTGTATATCTGGGTTTTGGCTGAGTTTGAGTATTGTTGCTAAGGCTTTAATTGCATCTAATGACACTTCGCTAAATGGTGTATCAACAGCTTGTGTGTAAACACCGAAAACCCGCAACCTAAAATGAATAATGCGAGATAGGAGCGATACTTCACCAAGGGCAGGGATCCTGCCTATCTTGACTTCCGCTTCAAAGCCCATTTGTGCTACCAAATATAAAAAGTCTGCATTGTTGGAGCTTAGTTGGTGAAATTTAAAGAGGCTATGTTGTTGATCGTATTTAAATACACCAGCAGGCGTTGAATCATTGTCTCTTTTCCATTGCTTAATACCGTTAGCTTGCGCAATGTCTGATATGCTTAAAGTGCCTCCTTCTTCAATATAACCGAGGTCTTGAAGATATTGCGTAATAAGTTGCCTGCTATCGAAATCTTTAGGAACCTTTAAAGACATCGGATCCGTGGTAGTTTCCATGTCAGGCAATTTCAGTTTAATTGCGATCTCTTCTTGAGATTTTTTGAAGGCTTCTTCTACATCCTTTGTAGAGAGGTTTTCTAATAAACCCACCGTACCTATAACATGTCTTTCAATACTTTAACCGCTTCCCGCCTTAACTCATGTGCTGAGTCCACGGTGGCATTATGAGTTTCAACTAAGAGCTTTTCTGCGTCTGACAAGTCTTTTTTTACATGAGTAAAATTATCGCAGTCCCACTGACTATGCGTGTATGCCACGACTTCTATATCAGCTTCTTTTATCTTTTCGGATACCTTATCTGCCAACTCTTCCCAATTGGTCATACCGTTAGTATCGGCTGTTGTTAGTTTGATATTGCCGGTTGTTGTTACGACATCTAATGTTGCAATATCCTTTAAAGAGTCTCTAATACTGTCAAGCCATTCGGCCATAATTATTCTCCAAATATTTTAGTCTGTTAAAGATTGTTGTACGAAACCTATAGCTTGGCTCTTTGTTTCAGCGGTGAGAGGTCGAAATTTAACAGGGTATTTGCCGTAAAGAGATTTTACTTTTTTCTTCCAATACGCCAAAAAGGGGTGTTTTCTTTTCATCCGCTGGCCTTTGCATTTGTTAACCCTTACAAAGAGTAGTCAGCTTACATTTATAGAACAAGCCATTCGTTAAAATATTTTGCCAGACTTCTCATCACTATTTTAATACCTTACAAATAAAGTGACCTCTAAGCGAACCTACCTATACCGCTATACGTCTTTACGAGTAAGATTTAAACAAGAACATTATTAAAAGGCTGTATTTAGGTATATGACTAAATTAAAAGCGTCTGAAAGTTTACTCGTATTGTCTGCGCAAAAAGGCAATCGAGCGGCTTTTGAACATCTATTTAGCCTTTACCAAAAGCCATTAATTGGGTTTGCTATGAAGTTGTCGAACGATCTTGAGCTTGCGCAAGATGCTACTCAGGAAACCTGGCTACATATTGCTAAGAGCTTACCTAAATTGAAGGAGCCTAAAGCTTTTAAAACTTGGCTGTTTAAATCGTTGCGGTGGCGATTAGTGGATATACAACGCAAGCAAAAAAATACCGAAGAATTAAATGAAGAACTTATCGTTGATGAGTCAACAGGGCAGTTAGATAGTGATGTTGATGCTAATAGATTGCTTTACCGAGGGTTGACTGAGCTCGACAGACAGTGCTTGCATTTATTTTATCTGGAACAAATGACGGTGGTAGAGGTTGCGACTGTGTTAGACGTGCCAGCGGGTACCATAAAGTCCCGCCTTTATAGAGTGAGAAATAAGATTAAGCAGAATTTATCTGAGGAGAATGATGATGAATATTGATCAGCATATTAAAAATGAACTTGAACAAGAACAAGCGCAATTAAATCGGTTGATAAAAGATGACCAAGGGTTGTTCTCGATGGTTATAAATGCCTACCAAGGAAGCATGAAGTGGTGGATGGTGTTGGTGAGTGTATTTGCCTTTTTATTAACTATTTTATTATTGTGGACAGGGTACGAATTTTTTAACGCTGAAACTCTGGATGATCGAGTTTTCTGGGGATTTGTATGCTTTGCTAGTATTTTAGGGCAAGCTATGCTTAAGCAATGGACATTTATGGAGATGAATCGCGTCTCTGTTATTCGTTCCGTAAAGCATTTAGAGATGGAAGTTGAAAAGCTATCGCACTTGGTTAGTCAGAGTAAATAAAAAGCTACTGTACCGACATTTATCAATTATTGTCGGGCTCATCAGCCTCTTGTAGGCTGATGTAGTGCTTTAAGTTTAAGATTTTTGATGTTTGAAAATCAATATCTTGTTGAGCCAGATAATTGATATGGTCAATTCTAAAAGTCTGATAGCCTTGACGCTTGAGGTAGCAAGTGTCCAAACTTTTCCTTAATAGACCATACCAAGAGGCCAAACTTCTCGTTCGGCCTTTATATTGTTTAAGCTGATATAAGTCATTTTGAGCTACTGCGAGGCCTTAATTGCTGCTTTCATTAATTCGCTTGTCTTAATGTCTTTAGTGTTCTGAAACTGCGGAACAGCGAGTCAATGCTTGTATGGGTATATATACCTTAATCTGATACACCGAGTTGTTGTGCGAGTTCATGCCCTGTCACAACAGCTCTGTGGCTTCTCAATATATTGAGTAATTGAAACAAGCGTTCCGCTTTTCTTATGAATTATATGGCCTTGAATTGACCTTCATCTTCGCTCATAAGCTCGTTAGTTACCGACATGTCCTTCATGACGACGGTGTGTCAGTAGTGTTTAGAATTTAATTTGCTTTAAATACGCTGTTTCTCTGTCGTTGTGCCATTCTTACCGCTATACTATGCGCCGCGTTAAATAGCGTTATGAAATATTCAAATTAAATAAGAGGGTACAAGCTTAGTCAAAACAGCTAGGTAAGGTACTCACCAAAAGGATAAATAAGTGACTCCGATTACTAAAACTTTTGAATACGGTCAACACACCGTAACACTTGAGACTGGCGTAATAGCACGTCAGGCAACTGCAGCCGTTATGGCTAGCATGGATGATACATCCGTACTTGTAAGCGTCGTAGGTAAGAAAGACGCTAAAGCTGATCAAGATTTCTTCCCGCTTACTGTTAATTATCAAGAAAAAGCTTATGCCGCAGGTAAAATACCAGGTGGTTTCTTTAAGCGTGAAGGTCGTCCTTCAGAAAGTGAAACCCTGATTGCACGTTTGATTGACCGTCCAATTCGTCCATTATTCCCGAATGGCTTTAACAACGAAGTTCAAATCATCATCACTGTTGTTTCAGCGAACCCAGAAATTCCAACTGATATCATTTCATTGATTGGTACGTCTGCAGCGTTAGCAATTTCAGGTATGCCATTTAGTGGCCCTGTTGGTGCTGCCCGTGTTGGCTTCCAAGAAGGTAAATATCTTTTAAATACACGCACATCTGAGCAAGAGGCAAGTCAACTTGATTTGGTTGTTGCAGGTACTGAGTCTGCTGTATTAATGGTTGAATCAGAAGCTGACGTGTTATCTGAAGAGCAAATGCTTGGTGCTGTTATGTATGGTCACGAGCAAATGCAAACTGTTATCAATGCAGTTAGCGAATTTGCAGCTGAAGTGGGTACAGAGAGTTGGAATTGGGAAGCGCCTGCTGAAAACACTGACCTTAAAGCTAAGGTTAAAGAGTTGGCAGAAGCTGAAATGACAGCGGCTTACCAAATCTCTGACAAAATGGTCAGAAAAGATGCGGTAACGGCAGCAACAAATAAAGCAGCTGAGCAGATTTTAGAAGCTGACGCTGAGCAAGACAGTAAAGAAGTTCATGATTTGTTGCATGATCTTGAAAGTGACGTAGTACGTAATCGTATTCTAGATGGTGAACCTCGTATTGATGGTCGCGATCCTGAAATGATCCGTGCACTTGATGTCGCGACTGGTCTATTACCAAGAACACACGGCTCTTCTTTGTTCACTCGTGGTGAAACTCAGGCAATCGTCGCTGTAACCTTGGGTACAGAGCGTGAT
>CAZVDU010000092.1:0-16011 GCA_964625615.1 uncultured Pseudoalteromonadaceae bacterium
AATAGAAGATAAATAGCTAGGCCTGTCGACATTTCTTATCCAGAGCTGAGGTTAACTATCACAAATTTCTCTTAGACTTAATCATCTCATATGCTGCCTGAATATCTTGGGCTTTTGTTTTGGCTAACTCCATCGCTTGTTTGGGTAATCCCTTCGAAATAAGCTTGTCTGGGTGATGTTCACTCATCAGCTTTCGATAGGCTTTCTTGATTTGTTTGGCATCGGTAGACTTGTCGATCCCTAAAATACGATAGGCATCATCCAACGATTGACTCTCGGTATAAGCTTGACGCTGGTATTGTTGTTGTCGACGCCCATTAAAACCACCGTTTGTTCTGCGCCTGCTTGAATTACTTGAGTGAGTACCGGCATGACGAAAGCGTAATTCTGCTTCGTAAACACTAATGAAATAAAGTAACTCATTGCGCCTAAAACCTAAGTGTTTGGCAATATTTTCGAGAACTTGCATTTCCTGTTTATCAATATTCCCATCAGCGAATGCGGCTTGAATAAGAATTTCCAGATAAATTTGCAAAATATCTCGTCGGCCGTGACAAGAATCAACAAAGTCTTTTAGTGTCGATTTCAGCGGAAAATCAGCTTCTTTACCCTCTCTAAATGCTTGCTGAGCTTCTACTCTGATGTCTCCTTCCAAGCCCATTTGATCCATCAAGCTTGTCGCCAATTTAATCTCTTCAGGTGTAACCCGCCCATTCGCTTTGGCTAGGTGCCCCATAGCTGAAAACAACGTATGGAAGAATATCGCCTGGCTTTGGAACTCATCTTTGTCTGAAAAGAAACGCCCAAAACCTCCCATACGATTGAAATCTTGGCTATACCCTTTATCGAAGGCATGGCCAACAAAAAAACCTAAAACGGCACCAGGGATCCGACCAAACATAAATCCAAACAATGTTCCAAGGATTTTACCCCAAATTGGCATTAAGAAAGCTCCTGTTCCAATAATTCCAGGCGTTGAGGTGTGCCAACATCGCACCATTTACCAGGATAATGTTGACCGCTAACCTTGCCTTTCTTTATCCAGTGACGTATCCAAGGGGCAAGTGGTTCGGGTGCCTGAGGAACATGCTCAAAAAAGCTTGGGCGATAAATTGCTATTCCTGAGAAAGTGAGTTTTTGCAGTCCCTCTTCATTTAGAACACGATCATGCTCTAAGCTAAAATCTCCTTGTATGTTGTGCTCAGGGTTTGAAACCATAACAAGGTGTGCAAAATCATCGTCTTCAAGCGGCTTTATCTGAGACAACTTAAAATCTGTCCAAACATCGCCATTAATGACAAGAAAAGGCTTCTCTCCAAGCAGAGGTAATGCTTTTGCAATACCACCAGCAGTCTCTAATGCAGGCTGTTCAGCACTATACTTAACATCAACACCAAACTGAGAGCCATCCCCCACATAATCGCAAATCTGTTCACCCAACCACGCGTGATTGATGGTCACACACTTAATCCCCAGATCAGATAGTTTCTCTAGGTGATAAGCGAGTAACGGTTTGCCTGCAACATCAATAAGAGGTTTAGGAATCTTATCTGTGATCGGACTCATACGCTGGCCACGACCAGCAGCTAAAATCATAGCATGCGTAATATTCATTTAACTCTTTCTCAATAACGGCAATATTCTTCGCTCTACAAAATGTGCAAATTCTTCAAGCTCTGCATACTGCTTACCTATATCAACGATGTAGTTCAATGTTCTGGGAATATCATCTAAGTAGATTGACTTTCCATCTCTATGACTAAGACGAGCAAAAATACCACTGGCTTTAACATGGCGTTGCATCCCTGTTAAGTCGAACCAACGCTTAAATGTACACCACTCGTAACATGCAAAGTATTCGTTATGCCAAGCCTTCAAAACCTCATTAACACCTTCATCTGACCAGCGCACATAACAATCTCTCATTAATGATACTGCGTCATAAGTAATAGGCCCAATGACAGCATCCTGAAAATCAATAATGCCCAGCTCGTCATCATCTAATACCATAATATTGCGACTATGATAGTCACGATGAACACCCACTTGAGGCTGAACTGCGAAATTCTCAGACAGCAATTCAAATGTACGTCTCAACATAGCATTTTCGTTTTTGGTGGGCGCAATGTTAAGGTGTTTAGACAACAACCAATCGGTAAATAAGCTAGATTCTCGCTCAAGCAATTCGCTATCGAAAGCTGGCAACGGTTTTTCCGCGACAACTTTGACAGACTGTATCTCTATTAGCTGCCGCAATGCCTTGGTGTAATAGTATTGATAATTAGATTCATCAATCACCTGCCCCAGTATGGTATTACCAAAATCTTCAAGATGCATAAAACCTAATTTGATATTGGTGTTAATAACTTGAGGAACACGTATACCTGAATGATGATAAGCAGTGGCAATATCAACAAAGCTTTTTGTGTTTTCTGTCTCAGGAGGAGCATCAACGGCAATATAAGAAATTCCATTGCCTTCAAATCGAAAATACTTCCTGAAGCTAGCATCCCCAGACACTTGCTCAAGGGTATTTAATGCAAAGGGATTAATATCATTTAGCCACTGAATGAGCTGAGATTGTCGCGACGCCAAAGTGTACCATTATCCTTGTTATAAAAAGTCCGCTCACTATAGCTGAATCGTACTAACATCAGAAGCATGAATAAGTTACAAAGCTTTAATTAACAGAATCTCAAAAAACGACATAAAGAATGCAAGATCATAGGCGCACTCTCTCTTTTTTTTGATACAATACAAAGAGATGTTAGTCTTCTTTACATTGTTTGGACATTTATTGCGCAATATTGAATGCAAATTCTGTGATAGCCGCATAAACACAATGAAAAAGCGATACATATATAACTAATGATTCGATACGAAAATCTATGATTTCCGCTATCGGTGTTTTCTATTGATTTTTATGCGAGTTGCATGCGTTTACCTTCATACCTAACACTGACTTTGGCTGCTACATTTATATCTCAGGCCCAAGAAGTAGAGCAATGCTATGTGCCAAAGTCCTTTGAAGAATGGCCAACATTAGCTAATGAACAAACGATCAAAGTCACCGCAGGAAATTTAAAAGCCAATAAAGAACAAGTTGCGCAATATACTAACGGTGTAGAAATCGTCAGTGCCGAATCCATTATCAAAGCTGAACAAGCCACTTTTGACAACCTAAACCAAAAGCTCACGGCAAACGGCAACGTTCAATACCGCGACCGCCAAATTATTGTAGGTAGCAACGCTGTAAAGTTAAATATCGCATCAGGCGAGCTGTTGATGGAAGAAAATCAATATGACTTCGTTGAATTTAACGGCCGAGGCGAGGCGCGTGAAATAACGCTTGCTGAAAATGAAGTGCTTGTCTTAGAAAATGTATCCTTCACTACTTGCCCTATTGATCAAGCGGATTGGCAGATTGAAGCTAGCGAAATTGAAATAGAGAGAGATAAGCAATGGGGGACTGTTAAAAACGCAAAGTTTTATATTGCTGACATCCCAGTATTTTATCTTCCGTACTTTCAGTTTCCGCTTACAGACGAACGAGAAAGCGGCCTGTTGCCATCTTTTGACAAGATTACAACTTCTGAAGTCGCGGGATTTAGTTTTGAACAGCCTATTTATTGGAATATTGCTCCAAACTACGATGCTACTTTCTCGCCAAGAATACTGACTGAGCGTGGAATACAATTTAAAGGTCAATTTCGCTATTTAACACGAAATACCAACCTCCCACCCGATAACCCCAATAGCATCACTCTAGAGTTTCTTGATGGGGATAAAGATACTGAAACTAACGAAGATCGCTATTTCTATCGTTTTGTGCATAGTAGCAACCTCAACGAAAATTGGGTTTTCAACGCTGATATTAACGGGTTAAGTGACGATAACTACATCATTGATTTTGGTTCAGATTACTTTAACCGTGCTGATACAAATTTGTTCCAGACATTATCTATCGACTATTTCTCTGAGAATTTAGATTTTCACGCGGCTGTTCGCGATTTTGAAGTTATTGGCGATAGCCCTATAGGATACAGGGCATTGCCTGAAATAACCCTTGACTATAGAGCGCCTGATTTAGGTGCATTCAAATTTGATTTGTACTCAGAGTTTAACTATTTCGACAGTAGTGATAGTAGTTTGCCGACCGCAAGTCGTTTACATATAGCCCCAAGAATACAACTACCTTATAAGTCTGAATCATTAGAACTATTAGCTGAAACGACCTTATTACAGACGTTCTATCAGCAAGAGCAGTTAGATGGGTTTGATTTAGAAGAGAATGTCAGCCGAACCTTAGGGCAAGCTCGCTTGTTCGGCGCCATTAACTTCGAAAGGGAGTCCAAATGGAAAGGCAAAAAAGCAACTCAGACGCTCGAACCTAAAATTCAGTACCTTTATACAAGTTTTGAAGATCAATCTGGCATCGGTATATTTGACACAACACGCCTTATTAACGACTTTGAAGGTCTGTTCCGTGGTCAAGATTTTACAGGCATTGATCGCATAGCTGATACAAATCAGTTCACACTCGGCGTCACAACTCGTATATTAGATGAAAATAATAGGGAACAATTAAAGCTAAGCTTAGGTCAGATATTCTTTATCAATGATAATCGCGTTCTAGAAGCGACAAATGAACGAAATCGTTCTGCATTAGCGACTGAAATTGATTGGCGTATCGACGAACGTTGGTATGTGCACTCAGAAGTGCAGCTTTCAACAGAAACTGAAAAAGTAGAGAGGAGTACACTCTCGATCGATTTCAGAGCGAGCGATAACAAGCTTGTACAATTTAGTCATCGCTTTATACGAGATTTATCAAATGAGCAAATTGATCAATTTGGCGTAACGGCAAGTTGGCCAATTAGTAAAAAATGGTTAGCTATTGGTCGCTGGTATACAGATTTTGAGCTGAACCGTACCATTGAAAGCTATTTTGGTGTGCAATATCAGTCCTGTTGCTGGTCTATACACATAACGGCACAGCGACACTTAATCAACCGGTTTGATTTTTTTGGTCAGCAGAACGTTAATGATTTTGACTCGGGAATTAATCTTGGTTTCCGTTTCTTATTTGGTGAAGCAGATAGGAAGAAAGCTAGCAGGAAACTATTACAAGATGGCCTATTTGGTTATAGGCAACCTTATTTTTTAAGTAACTAATAGATGTAGATAACATGATGAAATTAAAAGCATTACTAGCATTTGGATGCCTTATTACAGCAGGGTTTAGCGTTGCTCAAGAACAGCTACTCGACAAGGTCTCTGTTATCGTCGATGAAGGTGTTGTACTGGAAAGTGAGATACAAACACTTTTAGCCAATGTTAAAGCCAATGCTAAGCAAAATAATCAATCTCTCCCTTCAGATCGTGCTTTAAGGGTTCAAGCTACTGAAAGACTCATTATAGAAAACCTTCAGATGCAAGCAGCGGCACGTATTGGTATTCAAATTAGCGATCCACAGTTAGAACAAACAATAGAAGGCATTGCACAAGGTCAAGGGTTAACCTTGCTTCAGTTACGTTCGGAGCTCAACGCAATTGGACTTAGCTATGACAGTTATCGAGAAGACGTTCGTAAAGAGCTCATTACTGGTGAAGTGCGTCGAGCTAGTGTAAGACGTCGTGTGTTTATTACCCCCCAAGAAGTTGAAAGTTTGGTTAATCAAATTGAAGAACAAGGTGAACAGCAAGAAGAATTCAGATTGGGTCACATACTGATCGAAGTAGTTCCAGATGCAACACCAGTTGATGTTGAAGAAGCAAGGAAAACTGCTGATACAGTCTTAAATTTACTCAATGAAGGATCAGACTTTGCGAGAATAGCCATCGCTTCATCTGGTGGTGCAGAAGCTCTCGAAGGTGGTGACATGGGTTGGATGAACATTAACTCCATGCCGACCCTATTCGCTGAAGCAGTGCAGAATATGAGTAAAGATGAACTTGTTGGTCCTATCAGGAGTGGCGCTGGCTTCCACATTTTAAAAGTGATGGATATCCGTGGTCAGGAATTGGTTGAAATAGAAGAAGTTAGCGCTCGTCACATTTTAATACAGCCTTCAGTGATCTTAAGCAATGAAAAAGCACAGAAAATGCTCGCTGACTTCAGAGAGCAGCTCATCAACGGTGAAGCTGATTTTGCAGAACTAGCAAAAGAGCATTCAGCCGATCCAGGTTCCGCACTTAAAGGTGGTGAGCTAGGTTGGGCAGATCCGACAATATATGTCCCGGCATTTAAAGATAATTTGGCAAAACTTCAAGCGAACGAATTCAGTCAACCTTTCAGATCCGTGCATGGCTGGCATTTGGTTCAACTCGTTGATAGACGAATGGGTGATGTTACTGAACAAGTTAAGCAAGAAAAGGCTTATCAGCTTTTATTCCAGCGCAAATTTGCAGAAGAAACTGACAATTGGTTACGTGAGATTAGAGATTCAGCGTTCGTAGAGTTAATCGAAGAAAGTGCAATCTAAGTGTCGTCGCCGATAAAGATTGCTATAACACCTGGTGAACCTGCCGGTATTGGCCCGGATTTAGTTCTAAAGGTTGCTCAAAAGGCATGGCCAGCGCAATTGGTTGTGTATGCAGATAAACAACTTTTGATTGATCGAGCAGAAGCAATCAACCTACCAATTACTTTGATAGATTTTGCTGATCAAACGGACACATTGCCTGCTTCTCATCTATACGTAGTCAATGTGCCTGTCGCAGTGCCAGTACAAATTGGTACCCTCGACAGTCAAAATGGACAATATGTCGTAGAAACTCTTAGGCTAGCCAGCCAAGCAAACATGGATGGAGAGTTTGACGCAGTTGTTACTGGTCCTGTTCATAAGGGTACTATTAACCAATCAGGTATCTCTTTCAGTGGCCATACTGAGTATTTTGCCCAGCAAGCCAATACACCTGATGTGGTCATGATGTTAGCTACAGAAGGCTTAAGAGTTGTACTCGCGACGACACACATACCTCTTGCCTATGTTGCAAAAGCAATAACGGCTGAGAGATTGCACAAAGTTATACATATTGTTCATACAGAGCTTAGGTTAAAGTTTGGTATACAAGCGCCCAGAATCCTTGTCTGCGGTTTAAATCCTCATGCTGGAGAGAATGGCCATATCGGTAAAGAAGAAATTGAGACCATTATCCCTACTTTAGACATTATCAGAGCGGAAGGTATCAATCTTGTAGGCCCTTTACCTGCTGATACCATATTCCAACCCAAATACCTTGAACAAGCAGACGCCGTTCTGGCCATGTACCATGATCAAGGACTGCCTGTCTTGAAATATAAAGGATTTGGTGCTTCGGTAAATATCACACTGGGCTTACCTTTTATCAGAACTTCTGTTGATCATGGTACAGCAATCGATCTTGCTGGCACAGATGAAACAGACGAAGGAAGTTTTGTCTACGCACTTAAAGAAGCTATTCGGCTTGCGGAAAAAAAACCATGTCGCGAAAACATTTAGGTCACACCGCCAGAAAGCGGTTTGGTCAAAACTTTCTACACGATGAGTATATTATTCAACAAATAGTATCTGCAATTCGCCCAGAGAAAGGGCAAAACATGGTCGAGATAGGTCCTGGTTTAGGTGCCTTGACCGAACCCGTGTGCGAACTTTTAGATAACTTGACCGTTGTGGAGCTTGATAGGGACTTAGCTGCCAGACTGTCAACACATCCATTTTTATCTTCAAAACTGAAGATTATTCAAGAAGATGCTTTAAAGTTTGATTTTGAACAGCTAGCAGAATCAACTAATCCTTTGAGAATATTCGGCAACTTGCCCTACAATATCTCGACTCCTTTGATGTTTCATCTATTTGATTATGCTTCTGTAGTGCACGATATGCACTTTATGCTGCAAAGAGAAGTAGTAAATAGATTAGCAGCGTCACCCGGTGGAAAGGATTATGGTCGCCTGTCGGTAATGGCTCAGTATTATTGTCAGGTCATTCCTGTATTGGAAGTTCCACCATCGGCTTTCAAACCAGCTCCTAAAGTAGATTCAGCTATAGTCAGACTGCTACCTTATAAAGAAAAGCCAATAAAAGTTAATAATGTAGAACAACTGCAGACCGTCTGTAAGCTCGCTTTTAACCAACGTAGGAAAACAATTAGAAATAGCTTACAAGCAATTATAAGTGATGAGCAACTGGCGACTGCGGGTGTAAGCCCAGATCTTCGTGCTGAGAATTTAAGTTTGAAGGACTATGCAGCATTAGCAAATACATTAACATAAGAGTCTATTGCTCTTTGGTACATGAATTTGCAGTGAATAATTGAGAAACTATGGCAAATTACGTCGTCGGAGATCTGCAAGGGTGTTGTCAGCCTTTATTGACCTTATTAAGTGACGTCCATTTTGATCCGCAAAAAGACACCTTATGGCCAGTAGGTGATTTGATCGGCAGAGGACAGGAGCCTGTTGAAACACTTCAGCTGCTTATGTCACTCGGTGATAGTTGTAAACCTGTATTAGGTAATCACGATCTTCACTTCCTTGCTGTTGCAGCTGGAATAAAGCCAGACAAACCAAGTAATGCTTTTTCGGCTGTGTTAAGCCATAAAGATTTGCCATCATTCATTGATTGGCTCAGGCATAAACCACTCGCTTCGATGTTATCAGAACGCATAGCTATTGTTCACGCAGGCCTATACCCTACTTGGTCGCTCAAGCAACTGATCAAATACAGCAAGAAAGTCGAAAAAGTATTACAAGGCGAGCATTGGAAAGAGTTGCTTTCTAACATGTATGGCGATAAACCAGATCTGTGGGAAAATGCCGTAGACAAAGAAGAAAAGCTTCGTTTTATCATTAATGCCTGTACGCGTATGCGGTATATAGATAAACATGGTGCACTCGAACTAAAAACTAAAGTACCCCCAATAGAGGCACCTGATCATTTATTGCCATGGTTTAAAAGAGTTAACGCTAGCCTGAACGGGGAGCAACGTGTAATATTTGGACACTGGGCGGCTCTAGACGGTATAACAGCCTGTGATAAGCTCATTGCGATGGATACAGGCTATGTTTGGGGTGGTAAATTATCCATTTTGGGTATTGAATCCAATCAAATAACCTCGACCCAGAAATAACTCATTAAATGAGTCCAAGTGCCGATGAAAGTTGGTAGTAGTCTTGTTAGCATAGAACTAAGTGAGCTGCAGAGTATTAAGCAATCACAATAAACTTAGATAACTATACCTATAAATTAAGTTATGCTGTTGAAAACGGAGTCAAAATGAAAATTACAGTCGCGTTGCGCGTTATTGGTGGCTTTAGTGCTATGGTACTATTGTTACTGGTTATTAGTGTATTCTCATTTACCAACCTTGGTAGTGTTAAATCTGCTACCGAAGAAGTAAACAACCTGGCATTACCAACGTTGAATGGTAGTAACAGGCTTCAAGTTTCATTTCTAAATATGGGCCGCCTTACGGTAGAGGCCTATCACGAGGATTCACTCTCAGAGCTTGCAGAGCAATTGCAAAGTGTTGAGAGCAGCAAAGCTGACTTCACCAAAGAGTTGAACGAACTAAAGCGTGTCGTTGGTGGAGAGGCACAGTTAAAGTCGACATTAAGCAATGTTGAACAACTCTATTCAGAATACGATACTAACATCACCGCAATGTTCAGTAATCGTAAAGCTGAACTAGAGTTAGGTAATGATATCAGCGATCAGATTGGCGATTTGGAAGATAACGCCGATGATGCAGCAACTATGATTTTAGATTTCTCTGATCTTGATGAAGTTGCAACTAATTCTGCATTAAAGGGAGCCGTCGAAGTCGGCAGTGAGCTTGAAAGTCGCCTAAGCTCGCTTGTTACTGCTGGTAATGATTATATCAAAACTGAATCTATCACTCGTGCAGAAACACTAGGTAGTGAAGTAGAAATTGTTATCAACAGAGTAAATGAGCTTTTTACTAGTATGGAAACGACGGCAAATGGCCGAGATTCCAGTGGCTCTATCAGTGATATAGGCGAGATGATTTCAACTATTAGTGACTCTATCTCTTCCAGCTCAGGCTTACTAAATTCACAAACCAATAGAATTAGACAACAAATTCAAGCAACAGAAGCGCTACAAGCTTCTGAAGCAAATATACAAAACGCAACAGAAGAACTTAATCAATTGTTACGTTTAGCTGAAGAGAAAACTGCCTCGGTCAAGGAAGATGTCGATGATTCTGTTGCATCAGGTCGCACGTCAACCATTATTATATCGCTAGTATCAGCAGCGATAGCGGTTGGAGTAGCACTATCGAGTTTACGTGCTATTACCGTGCCTTTAGGCAACGTTAATGACATGCTCAATGTAGTATCCTCTGGTGATTTATCGCGTAAATTAGATGATTCAAGCAGCGATGAGTTTGGCGAGCTAGCGAAGAACTGCAACAATCTTATTGATAGTTTGAAAGAGTTAATTTCTGGCATTAGCTCGCGTTCAACACAGCTAGCAGCAGCATCAGAAGAAACGTCAGCCGTCACAGTGCAAACAACAAATGCTATTCAAGAACAGAAATCACAAGTAGCGCAAGTAGCGACAGCTACCACTGAAATGAATAGTACGTCTGAAGTCGTGCAAAATACTGCGGAAGATACGATGAATCAAATCCGTGAAGCCGATGCCGAAGCAGAAAAAGTTAAAGTCATCTCTGAAGAGAATAAGAACACCATTATCGTACTTTCTAGAGATGTTGAAGACGCAGCAAATGTTATCAATAAACTCCATGAAGACAGTGCCAGCATTGGAGGTATCTTGGATGTCATCAGGGGCGTGGCAGATCAAACCAACTTACTTGCATTAAATGCCGCAATAGAAGCCGCTAGAGCTGGGGAACATGGTCGAGGCTTTGCTGTTGTTGCCGATGAAGTTAGAACGCTAGCCAGCCGTACACAGCAGTCAACGCAAGAAATTCAAGCGATGATCGAGGTATTGCAAGCAGGCGCAGAGAAAGCAGTCCATGTAATGAATCAAGGCAAAGAGCAAACACAAGTTTGTGTACAACAGGCTGAAACTGCTGCTTCTGCGCTAAATCTTATTACTGAAGCAGTTCATAAGGCTCATGATGCCAGTAAACAGATTGAGATTTCGGCCCGTGAACAAAATACTGTTTCAAGAGATATTAGTGAGAAGCTTGAGAATATTGTCGCTATTGCAGAAGAAACAAGCATAGGTGCAGAACAAACATCAGATTCAAGTCATGAAGTTGCAAAACTCGCTGAAGAACTACAAGCATCGGTACAACAATTTAGAGTCTGAAGTGCTTGTTTAAAAGACACAAAAAAGCCCGTTTAGATATTACTACACGGGCTTTTTTATAATGATTCTATGTTTATTACACTCGATTCAAGGTTACAAACCGATAATCATATGAGTTTCGTTCATCACTTTCGTGAAACTCTTCCTCAATAAACTCCCAATTCCCTTTTGACTCATAATCCGGGAATTGTGTGTCACCTTCAACATCAAGGTCAATAAAGGTTAAATAAAGTGAATCTGCACGTGATAGAAATTGCGTATAGATGTTGCCACCACCTATCACCATAACTTCTTCGGCGTTGTCAGCAACATCAAGAGCATCCTGCATTGTCGAAACCACTGTTGCATCATCAAGTTGATAATCAGTGTCACGGGACATGACGATATTTAATCGTCCTGGCAGTGCTTTACCAATTGATTCATAGGTCCTGCGTCCCATGATAACTGGCTTACCAAGTGTTACACGTTTAAAGTGCTTAAGATCTGCTGGCAAATGCCAAGGCATGTCGTTGTCTAATCCAATAACCCGGTTTGACGCCATAGCAGCAATCAGTGATATTTTCATGAATAACTCTATGCTCTGTTATTTTTGATAGATAACTTCAACACCATCTTCGTCATCTTCATCCCAGTCATCGTCCCAATCATCATCGTCGTGACCTGATAAGCCTTCATCCTCACTACTTCCCCATTTAAACTCTGTCGCTTCTGCAGCTTCTTCAGTTTGTTCGATAGGCGGTAATGATTCAATAAATGACATAAGCTCCCGACACAACGCCTGAGTACCTTGCTTTTGGAAAGCAGAAATCTGGTAATAGTCATCTTTCCAGCTTAAGCCGTCTGCAATTTCTTGACATAGCGCTTCGGCTTCTTCAGGCATAAGAAGGTCTACTTTATTAAAAATTAACCAACGTGGTTTTTCAGCAAGCTTAGGGCTATATTTTTCTAGTTCTGAAAGGATTGTCTTTGCATTTTCCAGAGGATCAGATTGATCTGAAGGCATGAGATCAATCATATGAACAAGTACTCGGCAACGCTCTAAATGTTTGAGAAATTGGATACCAAGCCCAGCTCCTTCAGCAGCACCTTCAATGAGACCCGGGATATCAGCAATAACGAAACTCTGTGCAGAATCCATTCTAACCACACCTAAATTGGGTACAAGAGTAGTAAAAGGATAATCAGCAACTTTAGGTTTAGCAGAGCTTACGGAGCGAATGAATGTGGATTTTCCCGCGTTAGGTAAGCCTAAAAGCCCGACGTCTGCCAGCAACAACAACTCTAGCTTCAAGTTTCTGATTTCACCTGGTGTACCATCGCTTTTTTGTCTGGGCGCCCTATTGGTACTGCTTTTAAATCTCGCATTGCCCAAACCATGGAAACCGCCTTTAGCCACGAGCAACTTTTGACCATGTTTAGTTAAATCACCAAGCATTTCTCCCGTATCTACATCGGATGCTCTTGTGCCAACCGGCACTGGAATATAAAGATCTTCACCACCTTTACCGGTGCAGTCTGTACGTTGACCATTTTGGCCACGCTGTGCACGATGAAAACGCTCAAAGCGGTAATCAATTAGTGTATTGAGGTTCTCATCAGCAAGCAGAAACACACTACCGCCATCACCACCGTCCCCACCGTCAGGGCCGCCACGAGGGATATACTTTTCTCGCCTAAAACTAACAATGCCATTACCGCCATCGCCAGCTTCAGCTCTTATTTCTGCTTCATCAACAAACTTCATTGGAACCTAAGCCTTTCAAAATAGCTATTGAAACTATAAAACATATATTCAAGGTTGCACTATAAAAATAGTGTATATCAACATTGATTTACAATTACTCAGACAAAAAACCCCGCATTAAGCGGGGTTTTAAAATCACTTTATAAATTTAAAGTTTATGCAGCAACTATGCTAACAAATTTACGGTTTTTAGGACCTTTAACTTCAAATTGAACTTTGCCTTCAGACAAAGCAAATAATGTGTGGTCTTTACCTATACCAACATTATCACCAGCATGGAATTTAGTACCACGTTGACGAACAATGATGTTACCAGCTAATACTGATTCACCACCAAAACGCTTAACACCTAAACGTTTGCTTTCTGAATCACGACCATTTCGAGTACTACCACCCGCCTTTTTATGTGCCATCTGTACTAACTCCTATTAAGCGCTGATATTAGTTATTTTAACTTCAGTGAACCACTGACGGTGGCCCATTTGCTTACGTGAATGTTTACGACGACGGAACTTAACGACTTTAATTTTATCGCCACGTCCGTGAGTAACAACCTCAGCTGTTACCTTACTGCCATTAACATATGGTGTACCAATTTTAACGTCGTCATCGTTGCTGACCATTAAGACATTATCAAACTCAACAGTCTCGCCTGGCGCAATTTCAATCTTTTCTAGACGAACGGTTTGGCCCTCGGCCACACGGTGTTGTTTACCACCACTTTGGAAAACCGCGTACATATTTAACTCCGCTCTGCGTTTTCGCAACGCAATATCAATTCAAAAACAGGGCGCGAATTGTACGTGACAGATGTACCTTAAGCAAGGCCTGATTTAAATTAATTATTATTCTAATCCTGTAAAGTAAAATTTCAGCATTATCTTAATGAATTCACTAGCTTGGCTACACTATTGGGGTAAACTATGCCCATCTTTTGCCTTTATTTGGATAGTTAGTTCACACCGGCATGCAGTTAGGTCAAATTAATCAATTAGCTGAGCAAGATATGTTAGCTGTCAATCAGCTCATTCAAGCACAGGTTAGCTCTGAAGTATCTCTCATTAATCAACTCGGGTTTTACATCGTTAATAGCGGTGGTAAGAGGCTACGACCTCTAATGACAGTGTTAGCTGCTCGAGCTCTTAATATTAATACAACAGAACATCATACATTGGCCGCCATTATTGAGTTCATACATACAGCAACGCTGTTACATGATGATGTTGTGGATGAGTCAACCATGCGTCGAGGCAGAGAGACAGCAAACGAAGTATTTGGTAATCAAGCAAGTGTATTAGTTGGAGACTTCCTCTACACGCGTTCCTTCCAAATGATGATCGGACTAAAGCGTATGCGCGTTATGGAAATTCTTGCCGATGCGACAAATGTGATTGCTGAAGGCGAAGTGCTACAGTTGATGAATTGTAACGACCCAGAAACGAGCGAAGAAAGCTATATGCAGGTCATTTACAGTAAGACAGCAAGACTCTTTGAAGCAGCTACGCTGCTGTCAGCAGTGTTAACCGATCAGAGCCCGGACATTGAGCTAGCAATGCAGGACTATGGAAAGTACTTGGGTACGGCATTTCAGTTGGTAGACGATATTTTGGATTATGCAGCTGATGCGAATGAAATGGGCAAGAATATGGGTGATGATCTTGCTGAAGGTAAACCGACACTTCCACTACTCTACGCTATGTGGAACGGCACTGCAGACCAAACAAAACTGATTCGAGACGCTATAGAAAATAGCAATGGTATGAATAATTTGTCTGAAATCTTAGCTGCAATGAAAGAGACGGGGGCATTAGAGTACACAAAATCCCAAGCGAAGAAAGCTGCTCAACAAGCTGTTGACGCTCTACGACCCATTCAAGAATCTGAATACAAGCAAGCATTAATTGGATTAGCTAACCTATCTGTAGAACGGATGTCTTAAGCAAAAAAAGAGGCTATCTAGCCTCTTCGTATAAGACAATCATCAAACAGTGTTATTTGTTGACGAATTCCTGACCTAATGTGATATCGCCGCGAAGACCTTCTAGCATTGACTCTTTAGCATTTTTTTCAAAATCACTTAACTCACCATAAGGTAGAATCTCTTCAACGCCATTGGGTCCTAAACGTACAGGGTGAGAGAAAAACTCCGCATCATCACTGTTTGTCTCAACGTAAGTATATTCAACAACATTATCGCCTTTCATTGCTGCAACAAGTGATAAACAGAAACGAGCCGCTGCTTGCCCCATAGACAATGTTGCTGAACCACCACCAGCTTTAGCTTCAACCACTTCTGTTCCCGCATTTTGGATACGTTTTGTTAAGCTAGCAACTTCTTCATCACTAAATTCAACGTCTTTAACTTGAGAAAGCAAAGGTAGTATTGTTGTGCCAGAGTGGCCACCAATAACAGGTACATTAACATTAGCTGGATTCAAGCCACGTAGTTCAGCAATAAAAGTTTCTGCACGAATAACATCCAATGTTGTCACACCGAAAAGCTTATTCTTATTGTAAACACCTTTCGCTTTAAGTGTTTCAGCAGCGATTGCCACTGTTGTATTAACTGGGTTGGTGATAATCCCGATGCACGCTTCTGGTGCATTGTCAGCAATAGCTTCAACCAGGTTCTTTACAATACCAGCATTAATATTGAATAAATCTGAGCGATCCATACCGGGCTTGCGAGGAACACCTGCAGGAATAAGTACAATATCACAGCCTGATAATGCAGCTGCTAGATCATCTTTTCCAAATCCCGCAACTTTGACATCTGTAGGGATATGGCTTAAGTCAACAGCAACGCCTGGAACAACTGGCGCTACATCATATAAGGCTAACTCGGAGCCCGCAGGTAGTTGCGTTTTCAATAATAAAGACAGAGCCTGCCCGATCCCACCGGCAGCACCTAATACGGCTACTTTCATAATTTAATCTCCAAAAAAGATGTTAAGATTGCTGGGCAACACTAATGCAAGCTTG
>CAZVDU010000093.1:0-15874 GCA_964625615.1 uncultured Pseudoalteromonadaceae bacterium
AATACGATTCAATTTATTGATCGTTTCAATCATATGCACAGGAATACGTATCGTACGTGCTTGGTCAGCAATTGAGCGAGTAATAGCTTGGCGTATCCACCACGTTGCGTAAGTAGAGAACTTATAACCACGGCGATACTCAAATTTATCAACAGCTTTCATCAAACCAATGTTACCTTCTTGGATTAAGTCCAAGAATTGTAAGCCTCGGTTCGTGTATTTTTTCGCGATTGAAATAACCAAACGAAGGTTGGCTTCAACCATTTCTTTTTTCGCTCGGCGTGCTTTCGCTTCACCGATTGACATGCTGCGGTTAATTTCTTTGATAGCTGCAATGTTAAGACCAGTCTCATCTTCCAACTGATTCATCTTGGACACACTGCGCTCTAACTCTTCCTTGTGTAGCAATACATCAGCAATATAAGGTTTGTCAGATGCAAATAACTCACTTAACCAATCAGACTTGTTCTCTTTCGATGAGAAGCCAGAGATAAAATCCTTCTTCGGCATTTTAGCTTGAACAACACAATGCTTCATGATCAAACGTTCTTGAATACGGACGCGATCCATCATGTTACGCATGTTCTTAACCATGCGATCGAATTGCTTAGGTATAAGACGGAATTCTTTAAAAACTTCGCTCAGGTTAGCTATTTCAGTTTTTGCTTCTTTATTATCACGACCTTTGTCATTGATAACGGCGCGAGTGATATTGTACTGATCTCTCAATAGACCAAATTTCTCGCGAGCAAGTTCCGGATCTGGACCAGTATCTTCCTCTTCGTCATCATCATCGCCTTCGCTATCGTCATCTTCGTCTTCCAACTCTTCTTTCGATAGTTCGGACCCAATATGTGTAGCGGTAGGAGCAACATCTTCTTCGTTAGGATCAATGAAGCCAATGATGATATCGCTTAAGCGAATCTCTTCTGCTTCGTATAAATCCCATTGATCAAGCAAATACGTAATGGCTTCAGGGTATTCTGCAACAGCACATTGAACTTGGTTGATACCTTCTTCAATGCGTTTGGCGATTTCAATTTCGCCTTCTCTTGTTAGAAGTTCTACCGTACCCATTTCACGCATATACATACGGACTGGGTCAGTAGTTCTACCGATTTCACTTTCTACGGTAGCCAATGCTTGTGCGGCTGCTTCTGCAACTTCCTCGTCGGTCGTTGTTTCTTGCATCATCAACTCATCGCTATCTGGGGCGTTTTCAAACACCTGGATACCCATGTCATTGATCATGCGGATAATATCTTCAATCTGATCTGAGTCTACAATATCTTCAGGAAGGTGATCATTTACTTCAGCGAAGGTAAGGAAACCTTGCTCTTTACCTTTGATAATAAGGAGCTTGATCTGAGACTGCTTACTTGCAACCATATAGTTAATTCACTTCTCGACGTCGATTAAAATTCACGGCTTAGCTAAGCGCGAGGGAATTCCCCATTATAGCAGAATTCCGATATGTTTCGCCAGTGGATTTATAGCGGATCAGAGTGTCAATGTGCTCGATGATCGCTATCTTTCCATAAGCAATTTTAGTTCCTGTTTTTCTTCAGTGCTTAATTTCTGGAGTCTGGATTTAGCCAGCAACTCATCTATGCGGCCTTTTAACTTTTTATCAATGAGTGTGGTAAAACAATCTCGATAGACAGAAGCAAGGTTTTTGGGATCAATATGATGTTCCCACATAACAAGTTTACTGAGTTGCCCGATTTGAGGGTGCTCTCTGTAATGCTCCAAAATTTGGCCTGTGTTGTTATCGCCATTATTGAAACAGTATTGATGCAATTCAATCAATAGGCCCAATCCGGGTAATGCCAAGCCTTGGAGGTTTTTAGGCTCAACTTCTTTATGATCAGATGCCAGGTTTGGAAACTCAAGTAGCAACCTAATCAGAAGGCGAATAGGGGAAGTATTCGTTGGAGTAACTTTATTCGAACTGGTTTGATGGCGAGCCGATGTTTGATTCGCTTGTTGCACATCGCGCTTTAAATCTTTAGTATAAAAGTCTTTGCCAGTTAGTCGATCAAGTTCTTCATTGAGTAGTAACTTTTGTTGGTCACCTTGTATTTTATCGATCAAAGACTGGCCTTCGGCACCTAATGCTGCTTTACCTTGTTCAGTATTTATTTGATGTTTCTTAAGCAGGTTTTGAAACATAAATTGTTTGAGTGACAGTGCTTCAGAGAACTTTTCTTTAAATTTCTTTTCGCCGATTTGTCGTACTAATGTATCAGGGTCTTCACCGTCGGGGAGGAATAAGAATTTCATTTCTACCCCATCTTTTAAGTAAGGCAGCGCATTCTCAAGTGCGCGCCACGCAGCTTCTTTACCGGCTCTATCGCCATCGTAACAACAAATAACGCTTGGTGTTGTGCGAAACAGCATCTGGATATGTTCGGGTGTTGTTGCTGTTCCCAAAGAGGCGACCGCGAAGTCGATGCCAAATTGCCCCAAAGCTACTACATCCATATAACCTTCAACAATCAGCACTTGTTCTAAGGTTCTATATGCTTGTTTAGCTTGATAAAAGCCGTATAGCTCGTAGCCTTTATGAAATATACGTGTCTCGGGTGAATTCAGGTATTTAGGTTCACCTTGGCCTAAAACACGTCCTCCAAAACCAATAACACGACCGCGTTTGTCCCTGATAGGGAACATAATACGATCACGGAAAAAATCAAAACGCTTGCCATTGTCGTTCTGTGTGATCAATTTTAAATCTAAAAGCTGTTGTTGTCGCTGAGGCGTTTTACCAAAATTACTGAGTACTGAATCCCATTCTGGTGGCGCATAACCGATACCAAACGCCTTAACGATTTCACCACTTAGCCCTCTATTTTTAAGGTACTCAATAGCAGCATCAGATTTGGGGTGACTCTTGAGTTGATGCTCAAAAAAACGAGCGACTTGCTCCATTAGGTCATAATCATCTTGCTGTTGTTGGCGATCAACCGGAGGACGACTATTAGATGACTTTTCTCTAGGTACTTCTAATGAGTAAAAACTGGCTAACTCTTCAACTGCTTCGGGGAACTCAAGGCGATCATATTCGATCATAAAGGAGATAACGTTACCGTGAGCACCACAGCCGAAGCAATGATAAAACTGCTTGTCTTGGCTTACGGTGAAAGAGGGCGTTTTTTCATTGTGAAATGGACAACAAGCTTGGTAATTCCGGCCGGCCTTTTTTAGGCGTACTCGACTATCAATGACTTCTACGATATCGCTGCGAGCGACAAGGTCGTCAATAAAATCTTTCGGAATGCGTCCGGCCATGCTTAGGTAAATGCTCTAGATTAATGGAATAAATAGGAGCGAGTATTAATAACGCTTCGCTTAGAGTTCGTCCAGCAATTTTCAAAGAAAGCGTATTTGCTTCACCGTATTAAATTGATCGGACTTATAAACAAACAAACCGCCAATAGGCGGTTTGAGAACGATGACTCACAACAAGGTATTAGCTGTTTAAGCGACTCTTTATGATTCCGCTTAATTTGCCTATATCCGTTCGACCTTGTACTTGGGGTTTTAACACACCCATGACTTTGCCCATATCTTGCATACCAGAAGCACCAGTTTGCTCAATGGCTTTAACCAATAGAGATTCAAGTTCTTCTTCTGTCAATGGCGTTGGCAGGAAGTCGTTCAAGATTTCAATTTCAGCCAATTCCTTATCAGCTAATTCCTGTCTATCGGCATCAGCGAACTGAGTAGCGGCATCTTTGCGTTGCTTAACCATTTTGGTTAATATCGCAATAACATCACTATCTGTTAAGCTAATTCGCTCGTCGACTTCTCGTTGCTTTACCGCAGCAAGTGCCATACGAATGGTTCCAAGGCGTAATTTCTCCTTGGCTCTCATTGCATCTTTTTGTGCGGATTTAAGTTGCTCGATTAAATTCATTGTCAGCCATAAATATCGAGAGCTTTTACACTCTCGATAGCTATTTAGTACAACTTAATGCGACGTGCGTTTTCGCGAGCCAACTTCTTAAGATGACGCTTCTTAGCTGCAGCTTTCTTGCGCTTGCGTTCCCAAGTTGGTTTTTCAAAAAACTCGCGACGACGAACTTCTGACAATACACCAGCTTTCTCACATGAACGCTTAAAGCGACGTAGTGCAACGTCAAAAGGCTCGTTTTCTTTAACTTTAACGATCGGCATTAAAATCTCACCTCGGATTTATATCAATTATACTGGCGTAACTCGCCATAAACCTATGCAATATTGTATAGGTAGGTTAAAAATGGTGCGGCATTCTAATCATTTCCACAACCAAAGTAAAGCCTAGAAGCAATTGATTTAGTGGATTTAGGTTGGTTTCTACCTCTACATCGATTAAACCGATATGTGCATTTTACTGGTGATTGATCTAATACGCTATATCCATGCATTAAAGCTCGGTATAATAAGCGGGTTTTTAACTCGACAGAAGTCAGCATGCGAATATTAGGTATTGAAACATCTTGTGATGAAACGGGGATCGCTATCTATGATGATCAAGATGGTTTATTAGCACATCAACTCTATAGTCAGGTCGATTTGCATGCAGATTATGGTGGTGTCGTTCCTGAACTTGCCTCAAGAGATCATGTTCGTAAAATCCTGCCGCTTATCCGTGAATCGTTAAAAGAAGCTAATTGTTCTAAGGATGATATCGACGGCGTTGCCTACACACAAGGGCCAGGCCTAATAGGTGCTTTATTAGTTGGCTCTTCTGTGGGACGCAGTTTAGCATTTGCTTGGGGGGTGCCTAGTATTGGCGTACATCATATGGAAGGGCACTTACTAGCTCCTATGCTCGAAGATGACAAACCTGAATTCCCTTTCGTTGCATTACTGGTATCCGGTGGTCATACAATGTTGGTTAAGGTTGAAGGTATAGGAGAGTATGAGTTGCTTGGTGAATCTTTAGATGATGCTGCTGGTGAAGCGTTTGATAAAACTGCTAAGTTATTAGGGCTGGATTATCCCGGCGGCCCGAGACTTGCCAAGTTAGCAGAGCGGGGAACTGAAGCAGGGTATAGATTCCCTCGACCCATGACCGACAGGCCAGGATTAGATTTCAGCTTTAGTGGCTTAAAAACTTATGCAGCTAATACTATAAGAGATGCAGAGATGACTGAACAAGTAAAAGCTGACATTGCCTTGGCTTTTCAAACAGCAGTTGTTGATACATTAGTTATAAAATGTAAAAGAGCATTAAAGCAAACTCAGCTAAAACGTTTGGTTATTGCAGGGGGGGTAAGTGCAAACACACACCTAAGATCTGAATTAAAAGTCTTGGCTGACAAACTTCGAGGAAAAGTCTACTACCCTAGCTTGGCCTATTGCACAGACAATGGTGCCATGATTGCGTATGCGGGGTTACAGCGCTTAAAAGCTGGACAACAAGAGAGTATCGGTGCTTCAGTAAAACCTCGATGGCCGCTTGATTCATTATCCAGTTTATATACTCATACCACCTCAAAATGACGGATTCATCTGGAGTTTAAAGCGAGTCAGGTAAGGCGGCTATTTGCAGGTTTAGTAGTCTAAGTCAAAAATAGCCAACGTAGCATAAATTGCTTTAAAGTCCGCCCTAAAGGGAATGGCAGGGATAGGCCACTTCTTTGCTGTGCCAATTCAGAAGGTGGTTGACATTCAGTCATTGGCACGCCTTGAACTGAACTGTCATTCTGAATCCACTATTTTGACGTGGTATAAGTTTAATTTATTGTGGGTTCTTTGCGGGTTACGAGTCGTCTTAGGTTTTCATGATGCCGTAATAATATTAAGGTTGTCAGCGTTAGCATGGTTGGCAACCAATAAGGCTCCAACCACCAGTAGAGTGCGCACCCGAAAATAGCTGATATGAGGGTAGCAAGTGAAATTAACCTAAACAGCTTCACCAATAATCCCCAAAAACCAATGATTATCATGCCAATGAATAAGTCTACCGCGAGCATAGCGCCGAAAGCTGTAGCAACACCTTTCCCACCAGAGAATCGATAATAGAGGGAATACATATGTCCTAAGCAAGCGGTTACTGCGATAACACCTAGGTAAAAGGGCTCAATACCATAGACTTGACCAACATAAACTGGGACAAACCCCTTCGATAAATCAAAAACAAGAACAATAAGTGCTGGGAATTTTCCTCCCAACCTGTATATGTTTGTCGCCCCCGGGTTTTTTGAACCTGACGTACGAGGATCTGGCAAATGGTAAAGGTTAGCCATAAGCAGAGCGCTTGATAGCGAACCGACTATATAAGCCCCAAAAATAAGCAAAAGAGTGAGCGATGTCATTAGTGAGCGTACTAATCCTTATTGCTACTGTGCTCGATGAAATAATCAGGCGTTGAAGTTGCTAAGAATAACGAAAATTTGTCATCTTTGCATTGTATATATATTACCCAGAAGATAGTCAGTAGGGCTAGCTATATATAGTCTTTTATAAGCGTTATTTATGTTGATTATCTACACTCTATTGATCCTAAAATGAAAAGGCGTAAACTTGCGGCTTCCATCAAGTCAGCCTTTTAAATGTCTGGCTTAGATAAAATATCTGAAATATTTTGTATTAATGTGAATGGGCTATGTATCTTCATAGCAGTCAAATAATTATAAGACCAATAAGCCGAGTATTCCCCATGAAATTCCTAACCACTTTTAGTTCTTATGCTCAAAGAAAGGTACTAGCTTGTGGATAGCGTTTGCATTCAAGGTTTGTCGGTTGAAACCGTGATTGGTGTTTATGACTGGGAGCGGATCGAAGCAAGAGAGTTGTTGATTGATGTTGTCTTGTCAGCCGATTTACAAAAAGCCAGTGACACTGACAATGTTGTCGATACCGTTGATTACGCCTTGGTTGCACAATGCATTCAGAACATAGCAAAAGCCAGTGATTTCAAGTTGTTAGAAGCACTTGCTGGTGCTATATTTCATGCTCTTTTTAGCGAGTTTCCAGTGCAGCAAATAGACTTAACGATTCACAAGCCTGATATTTTACCCGACGCAAAGAACGTATCCATTAAGATGATAAGACAACGACCATGAGCAACCATCATATTTATATTAGTGTCGGCAGTAATATCAATCAGCATGCGCATATTTGCGCCGGACTTGATGCAATGGCTGAGGTGTTTGATGGACTTACTCTCTCACCTATTTATGAAAGTGAATCGGTAGGTTTTGATGGTGATAACTTTTACAACTTAGTGGTCAGCGCGAAAACGACAAATAACATCGCTGATGTTGTTGCTTGCCTTAAGAGAATCGAAGATTCACAAGGACGAGACAGAACGTCAGCACGTTTTTCCTCAAGAACACTTGATCTGGATTTGTTGTTATTTGATGACGTAGTTTGTCAACAGCCAATAACGTTGCCTAGAGATGAAATTACCTACAATGCTTTTGTATTACTGCCTCTTGCTGAAGTTGCACCGAACGAGAAGCATCCAGTCACACAGCAGACATACGATGACATGTGGCAAGCATTTGATAAAGAGAAGCAAACGCTCTGGGTTATCGACTTTGACTGGCATGGCAATATTTTATAAAGGTTTAATAAGACATGACGCTGATTGAGATACTCGTACTAGCTATTATTCAGGGTATTACTGAGTTCTTACCCATATCCAGCTCTGCGCATCTTATCTTACCATCAGCTATTTTAGGGTGGGAGAGTCAAGGCTTAGCGTTTGATGTAGCCGTCCATTTAGGTAGCTTACTCGCAGTGGTTATTTACTTTCGAGAAGATATCGGCCGCATGTTTGTGGCTTGGTTCAGTAAAGGCTTTTCTCGACAACAAACGTCCGACAGTCAATTAGCGTGGTCTGTTATTATTGCAACAGTCCCCATTATTATTATTGGCTTTTTAGCCAAAGATTTGATCGAGTTGTATGCTCGCTCAACTATGGTTATTGCGGTAACGACCATAGGGTTCGGTTTGTTATTGTGGTATGCCGATAAAACGGCGAAGCTAACCCAAAGTATTGAAACGTTGACATGGAAGAGCGCTTTAATCATAGGATTCGCACAAATTGTTGCACTGATCCCCGGGACTTCACGGTCTGGCATAACCATGACGGCAGGCTTAATGCTTGGTTTCAATCGAGAGAGTGCGGCGCGCTTTTCGTTTCTGTTATCGATCCCGACTATACTGGGCGCAGGGGTACTATCTACTCTAGATTTAGTGCGTGATAGTGCTGCTGTTGATTGGGTGTCAATGGGGATTGGCGTCGCTTTCTCTTTTGTGAGTGCTTATGCTTGTATCTACCTATTCTTGGCATGGATTTCTAAATTAGGCATGATACCTTTTGTTATCTATCGTTTGTTGCTTGGCTTAGTTTTGTTGGCATTCTTTGTATAAGTAAATTTGTTCTAAATTTTAAGGAAATTTGATGGCAGACACTATTTTTACGAAAATCATTAATCGCGAAATTCCCGCAGATGTTATCTATGAAGATGATTTAGCATTGGCGTTTAGTGATATTAACCCTCAGGCACCCATCCATTTTTTGGTTATCCCCAAAAAGCCTATTGCGACCATTAACGATATCCAAGTCGACGATAAAGAGTTGGTAGGGCACCTTTATTGGGTTGCGTCACAAATTGCTCAAGAGAAAGGCTTCGCCGAGCAAGGGTTTAGGACTGTCATGAATTGCAATGAATATGGCGGACAAACTGTCTACCACATTCATTTGCATGTGCTGGCAGGTAAGCCTTTAGGTTGGCCCCCTTATCAAGAAAGGATGAAGGTTTAGTCCAATCCTAAAATTGCTTTCCCTTGGCTGTAAGTAATATCGACAGGGATATCAGCAGCTGTAAGCTGTTCTAAGCTAGCCGCAAGCTCTGGTGGTATAACGCCTTTTTCAGCAACAAGATCTGAAATAGCTTGATAGTTACCATCGCCTTGTATGGTAAGAATCAAGCTTGATAGTTCATTCATCGCTTCCCACATTTTTTCCATATTGATTTTGTACTGGCCTTCTGAGTTACGAGAGAATGCACCTTTTTCACTAAAGAAGTTAAAGCGGATCATGTTAGCTTTACCATGTGCGCTTGCAGCACCGAACCTTACTGAGCGGAAAATGCTGGCCATAAAAGTGACATAATAATCTTCAAGTTTTCCTTCATCTATTGCACCTTGTTCAAGCAGTTGTGTGATCATGTATAGCCCTAAGATATCGGCTTTACCTTCTTCCAGTGCAGATGCATGTTCTTTCAATGCCTGGCGTACTGTAGAACGCCCATCAATCGTATTTTTAATGCCTAATCCATGTGCAACTTCGTGAAACATCGTATTGGCAAAGAAAGCTGTAAAGGTAACGTTTTCTCTCTGCTCTGGCACAATAAGTTGTTGTGCGATCGGCAGCATAATGTGATCGAATTTTGCGCGCATCGCATTTTTCAGTTGAAGGCGCCTTGTGCCTTTAGTGAGTTGAACGTGTTCGTCATTAGGAAGGTTAATTGCAATGGTTTTGCTACCCGCATTGCCGTGTCCAGATGAATAAATAACGTCATAAGCATTGAGGTCAGCATTAGCACCAGGCTTTTCTTGTTTATACTTGGCCTCTACTGGCAGGTTTTCTTGCAACTGCGGGAGGAAAGTAGCGAATTTAGCTAAGCGTTCACTCCATGCTAAATCTTTCAGTAAAACAAAGGACTCAAAGGCTGCTCTATACCCAAAAAGCTGATCTTCATAGGTTTCTACTGGCCCAATCACAAGTTCTATTGGGTTAGATTTCATATCCATCCAAGCCAAATCCGAGGGTTGGTATTCGTCAGTTATCAATGCTTCAGCTCTTAAATTCAGGTATGAAGCAAACTCAGGGTTATCGGCGAGCCCTGCGGCTTGCTTTAACAGTGTTGATGCGCGTGTTAATTCGTCATTATAAAATTCAGAGTAAGGGACGGTGACTAAGTTGCCATTCCCTTCTCTTTTAACAATCGAATAAAGGCCAGATTTGTCGACGGCTTCTGAACGCTCAAGTTCATCTTTCGTCATATCTAATGGGTAAAATTGAGCACCGAGAGGTTTTGGATTTGTCTGAGATAAGAAAGGCGCGTCACCTTCAAGTCTATCCCACGGTCCATAGTTAATTCGTGCGAACTGTCGTGCCTTTTCATCATCAATTGCGTTTAAAAAGGCATCTTTATCAGCATTAAAGGCTTGCTTCCAGAACAACTCGTCCATAATAACTGAAGCGTCGATTAGAAGGCTGACCATGTTTTGTTGATTATTCGAGAGTGATGATAAATCTGGTTTTAGTTCAACTTGTCGGTATATATCTAGTCTGGTTTTTGCGTGTTCAGTGACTTCTTTAGGCTGTTCATTGCTAACAACTTCAGTCTTACTGCAACTCGTTAACGTGATTTGGCTTGCAATCAGTAAGCTCGCACCAAAGGCAACACGTAATGACATCATAAAGTATAATCCTTCTGTTATTTTTATTGTGGCATGACTTCAATCAAGCTGTATTGTAAGCCAATTATTTGAAACTGCGAGTAGTCAACTGCAATCACTTCCACAGGGCCGGTTTTAAATCGACTTATACCACATACCCTCTTTTTGATTTAACCCGTTGGAATTGCAATAGAGCGCTTTGCCTATAGTGTTTTAAATCCCTATTGAATAAGCCACTTTGTGGTCGCTCGGTATATGGGACTAATCAGTAATATTTGTACCATTTCAATTTTTGTAAGCATTGACAAAAATCGACTAACTCTAATCCTACTTTAGTCTTATTCCCTTTTTATTTTGGCACTAAGCTGAAAAATGGGCTTACTTTTCCTCAGGTTAAGTGCTATTTTTTCAATATAAAATTAAATCAGCTCTAAGCTGGTGGAGTAGCAACTTTCAAAGTTGCGAGCCTAGAGCCCTAAAGGTTGGAATATGTCTACAGAAAATGCACTACTCACTATCCTTGTCGAAAAAATAAACAATGACACCTTAGTGTTGCCAACGTTACCTGCAATTGCGCTTAAAGTAAGAAGAGCAGCTGATGATCCTGATGTCAATTTAAATGCTCTAGCAGATGTTATTGGCCAAGACCCTTCTTTAACAGCACGTATGATTAAAATATCCAATAGTGCTTATCTTGGCAGAGTGGTAAAGGTTGAGTCTCTAAATCAGGCGGTCACACGTGTTGGATTAAGACAAGTAAAGAATGTTGCAACAGCGCTGGCTATGGAGCAATTGTTTGTTTCTAAAAATGAAGTAGTGAAGCAGCAGATGGACAGTATGTGGCAACTAACCGTCGATGTTGTTGCCAATGCTATGGCTGCTCTGCAAATGTATGTTGAACGTACCAAAGACCGTTCAATGAATCTTGAAACACTGACACTTGCTGCTCTGGTGCATAATATTGGTGTGTTGCCTATTTTAACGGAAGCTGAGAGGCACGAAGATGTCTTTGCAAACACCACTTTCTTAGAAGCTGCTATACACAAGCTTTCTGGGCGTATTGGTTCAGCCATTATGAAAGCGTGGGGTTTTGGTGATGAGTTCGTCAGTATTTGTGAGAATTGGAGTAAATTGGCCGAGAGCGATAAGCCATCTTATGTTGATTTTGTGCGTTTAGGCGCTGCACTCTCTGGTCAAATGAATGATCAAAAAGCACAAGTTATGACGCTGGCACAAAAAGCGAATATCTACGAAAATCCACAAGAGTTGGAATCTGATCAGTTTGCAACTTATAAAGCGTCTGCAAAAGATATCTTTGCTTAGCACATTTTAAGATAACAAGATTATTTGTTGAAAGGCCAACGTATACGTTGGCCTTTTTTATGGGAGATTAATCGCGAGTAAAGTCAAAAATTGACTTCATTTCTAGTGCTAATCGATTGATTTCGCCAGCCATCAACACAAAGTCAGCATCCATACGAGCCAGTTTTTCATCCTTGGGAATGTCGTCGTTTTGCTCTTTGACAGTATCTGCAAATTTTAAACGTTTAACAGCGACATCTTCTTGTAGCAACATGGTTAATGAGTCGTCCCAGTTAAGGGCTATTTTTTGGACTTCTTTACCCGCTTCTATATGCAAAAGGACTTCTTTTGCATGGAGATCTTGGTTCTTGCACTTAACTGTACTCGCTTGTTCTCCAGGGTGCTGTAGCTCAACTTCTTCTAACAGTTCAAACTGTTCATTGGCATTGTCGTTAGCTAACCAGTCAGTTAAATCCGGTGAGATACTGCGGTTGGCGAAAGGGACAACAGGTAATGAACCTAGCGCCTTTCTAAGCATGGCAAGGAAGAGTTCTGCCTTGGTGTCAGATGATGTATCAATGATTATCAGGCCTTCTTTGACGGAAATGAATCCTTGAATATCACCGTGTTTTAAAAATGCTTGAGGTAAGAGCCGATTAATAATGTCTTCTTTGAACTCTTGTTGCTGTTTTTTACCAACCGCAGAGCCTGTATCTGATTCAACCTTGGCAACTTTTTCTTGTAACTCAGCATTAACGACTGCTGCTGGCAATATACGCTCTTGTTTGCGTAAGTTTATCCATAAAAAACCTGCGGCTGAATGGGTTAATGTATCGCCTTGTTTGAAAGGTGAATACCATCCTGTACTTGTCATTTCCTGGCTACCACAAGGCCTAAAGCTAAATTCACCTAATTGGTCTTCAACAAATTCTGGCTCTAAATTAATGTCTTGTGTTAGTTGGAATATTCGTAGGTTTTTAAACCACATAGCGTCAATGGACCTGTTTATCGTTAGTGCTCAATGAATAAAAAGCAAGTTATCGTGGCAGCGTTTTGTTAAGAGGCTGATGAGCTACTATGTCAAACGCTATCGTTTTTTGGGCTGCGGAGGTTAACATTGAATGACATAAATCTCAGCAAAAAATACGTATCAGTTAATAATGTTGCGAGAGTTTTTCTAAAATAAAAAAATCAATAATCAGCAAGCTCTAAGCATTAGAAGATCTTGCATCGAACTTAATCACGTACTTGATTCCTTTATCTGGGGTGCTTTCAGCAATGATATCGCCATGCAATGCTTGTGTGACTAAGTTATAGACAATATGTGTGCCCAAACCGCTGCCGCCTTGATCTCTGCGAGTCGTAAAGAATGCATCGAAATGTTTATCTAACATCGCTTTAGACATGCCTTTACCATTATCGTTGTATACGATTTGTACTTGCTCACCTTCAGTGGTCACTGTGAGATTAATCTTGCCTTTCTCTCCTTCGTTGAATCCGTGGATAAGAGAGTTTATGACAAGGTTTGTAAAGATTTGAGCAATGGCTCCAGGGGCACAATCAATGATAAGGCCTTCAGGACAATTCATGGTGACTTCATGTTGTGTCTTCTTAATGCTGGGCGCTAATGACAACAGGACATCGTTTAAATACTGTTTAAGATTAATTTGCCTTTTGGCTTCACTGGTTTGGTCTACTGCTACTTGTTTAAAACTAGCAATTAAGTCTGAGGCTCTATACAAGTTGCTCAACAGTAATGATGTGGTTTGCTGTGCATCAGCAACAAAGCTCTCCATCATATTGCCAGTCAGTGTCTTCTCGTCAAATGAGCGCTTTATATTATTGACGCGCTCATCGAGGAAACTCGCCGCCGTGACGCCGACTCCCAACGGTGTATTAACGTCATGCGTGATGCCGGCAACCAATCCCCCCAGAGAAGCCATTCGCTCTGATTCAAGTAACTGATCTTTAGCCATTTGTAGCGTTACCATAGAGTCTGCCAACTCTTTATTCCTTGCGGTTAGCTCTTGCTCTATTTTAGCGCGATGCTTATTTTCTTTTTTGAGTTCATTTTGCTGAATAATGAGCTGATCTTTCTGCTGCTCAAGGTCTAGCATAATTGTACTCAGAGATGCCGTCTTCTTTGCAACCTCTTGTTCTAATGATATGTTTTGAAGATCGAGCTTTTCGTTTGCCGCAGTCAATTCATTTTGAGTATCCATGAGCTGTGATTGCGACTCTATTAATCCATCGACCAATCTATTATATGCGTCTTGTAAAACATCAAGTTCGCTGTTTTCCACATGGTTTATTTTAAGCTTTGAGTTCTCAAGATGGTTAACATCGAAATCACTGATTTGCTGCGTTAACTCAGCTAGAGGGTCAGTCAGCATATGGCGAAATGCGTTTAGGAAAAGGAAAACGAGAAAAGCTGTTTTAATAATGGCATTCGCGAGTAAAAAGATAATGCCGACTTCTATTCGATCAATAACAATACTCCTGCTCGAATAAAGAGTGACGTCTCCTACATTGAGTGTGCGTCCGGAAAACTCGAATATTAATGGGAATGTATACCCAAAAGTGCCATCGACATTGTCGTGAACAACACTAGAGTTTGCAGGCTTGTCAGAGAGTTGTTGCTGGTTTTTGGTGACGCCTAGATCAGCGAGAAATACGCCATTTTCGTCCCGTATTTGTACACCTTCGATAATAGGAAGCTCTAATAACCCTTCGCCAATGGAGACTGCCTGGGGAATATTCAACTCCCATATAGCTCGTGTTAAACTGGTGCTAAAGGTATTCTTAAGCGTTTGCAGCTCACCCTCAATTTGATACTTGGTGTTTAAGTATTCAGTGAATATTTGCCCTGAAGTAACGACTAAAGTCAGAATGAAGTAGACAGATAATACTTTGGTCAAAAGCCTTTTTGACAATCCAGTCTTAACTTTTGACATCAATAGCACGCCTCCAAATAAATAGTGTATTTTCGTATGCTAAGAATATGCCCAATTGCAAATATAAACAAGGTGTGAACGCCTATAATCAGTAGATGACAAAAGTGTAATCTATACCGCTATAAGCCTTACTAATTCGAGAGATTACATATTCTAGCGCTTATTAATATTGATTTAACATTTACGCTGGTTTTTTGTCTGGTACAATGAGTCTAGATAATAAGGATCATAAAATAAAAGGCTCTAAATGATATACAAAGCACAAAGTCCTGCCGGTTTTGCAGAAGAATACATTGTAGAGTCTATTTGGAGTGGTCGATTTCCACCAGATACCATCTTACCTGCTGAGCGTGAACTGTCTGAATTGATCGGGGTCACACGTACAACGTTGAGAGAAGTGTTGCAAAGGCTAGCAAGAGACGGATGGTTGACCATTCAGCATGGCAAACCTACGCGCGTCAACAATTTTTGGGAAACCTCAAGTCTTAATATACTGGAAACGCTTGCACGCCTTGATCAAGACGGTATTCCTGAGCTTGTGGATCATTTGCTTGCGGCTCGCACTGCGGTGAGCGTAGTCATCATTCGTGCTGCGATTAAAAAGGATGCACAACGCGTTATTGATACCCTAGCAGACTACGATGATTTAGAAGATGACGGCAAAGCATTCGCAGAGTATGAGTATAACCTAACGCATAACTTGGCGACTGCTTCGGGTAATCCTGTTTATGTATTGATGATGAATGGTTTTAAAGGGCTTTTCTCTCGTATCGGTGGTTATTACTTTTCGAATCCAGAAGCGAGAGAGTTAACCAAAGACTATTATGCAAAGCTTAAAGGGCTTGCGATAAATAGTGATGTTGATGGTGTACCTTTAGTTGTGCGTAATTACGGTATTGAAAGTGGCAAAGTTTGGCAGAATATCCGTGGTGATATGCCGAAAGATTTAGTTGATTAGGCCATCACCTTCCAAATTTGCAACACTGATTAATACTTCCAAGTTTTCAAAGTCTAGAAAACTTAAAATAAAAACATATTAAAAAACATATGCTTATTAAAATTCACCAGCTTTTTTAAATAAAGTTGGTGAATTAGTATGCGATTTCTAATTTATTTCCATAATCTTACCTCAGTCAACTAAATCGAGGAAAATATCATGACTAAATTAGATGCATTGAAAGGTAAAGTAACAGAAGCCGAAGATTTTGCTC
>CAZVDU010000094.1:0-15834 GCA_964625615.1 uncultured Pseudoalteromonadaceae bacterium
ATCTTTATTTGTCTTATGGCTGGCAACTCACCTTTGTCATTATCGCAGCGTTAGGCGCTTTGTGGATTGTGCCTTGGATGATCTTATATAAATCAGGTCCTAAAACACACCCTTGGGTCAGTGAAGAAGAAAGGGAGCATATCGTCAGTGGGCAGCCCTTGCCTTCGGCTGACGATGAAGCTTCTGAAGATGAGTACGTACCAAGCTGGTTTGAAATGCTTAAACATCGCCAAAGTTGGGCCATTATTTTATCTCGCTTTTTCCTTGATCCAGTTTGGTGGTTATTCGTTGCCTGGCTTCCTTTGTATCTTGCTGAAGAGTTTGGCTTTGATATTAAGCAAATCGGTTTGTTTGCCTGGGTACCTTATGTAGGTGCTGCGCTGGGGGCATTCTTTGGCGGCTGGTTAGCTGGCGAAGTCATGCGTCGCGGCGGAACGGTCAATAGAGCGCGTAAGACTTGTATTATTGTTGGCTCTGTCTTGATGCTTCCTGCGCTTATCCTAACCTCAATGGCATCGACGCCTTTGTTAGCCGTGCTATTGATTGCCGTTATTTTATTCGGCTTCCAAGTGATCATCGGTAACTTACAAACGCTACCAAGTGACTACTTTTCGGGTAAAACCGTTGGTTCACTAGCTGGTTTAGGTGGTACAGCAGCCATTGGTGGCGTATTGGTTTTTACCTGGTTAATTCCGGTGTTAACCGTTAATTCTTATGCACCAGCTTTTATTATTGGTGCCGTCTTAGTGCCTTTATCGGCATTAGCAATATTTATACTCGGTGGTCGCATCGAGCCTGTTCAACCCAAGTAATTTTGAATTTACGTCTAGCTAGGAACTTGCTATGAAACTTAAAAATAAAACAGCAGTCGTTATTGGTGGTGGTCGCGATATTGGTCGCTCAGTATCTATTTCTCTTGCAGCAGAAGGTGCAAACGTTGTTGTTAATTATCAAAACGACAAAGCATCAGCAGAAGAGACGGTGAGCTTAATCACTAAAGCAGGTGGTAAAGCGATTATATGCCAGGCAGATGCTACCAAGCTGGCTGATATGCAACGTTTGGTCGACTTAACTTGTGAAACCTATGGCGATGACATTCATGTGCTTGCCAATGTAGTCGGTGGCCTTGTTGCTCGGAAGTCACTGGCCGAAATGGACGAAGACTTCTTCGATCATGTTATGCGTTTGAACGTACACTCGGTGTTCTTCGCGACACAAGCCGTTGCACCAAAAATGCCAGAAGGTTCTGCAATTGTGAACTTTGCTTCTCAAGCAGGGCGTGACGGCGGCGGTCCAGGTGCAGCAGCTTATGCAACGAGTAAAGGAGCTGTAATGGCATTTACCCGCAGTATGGCCAAAGAGTTAGGTAAACAAGGTGTTCGCGTAAATGCTATTTGCCCTGGCATGATTAATACATCATTCCATGACCGTTTCACTAAAGACGCTGTCCGTACAATGGTCGCAGGTGCCACTCCATTGGGTCGTGAAGGTCATCCAGATGAATGTGCAGGCTTAACTGTCTACCTTGCGTCCTCTGACTCAAGCTTCATTAATGGGGCATGTATCGACATTAATGGTGGGACGTTATTCTCTTAGTTGTAATGCCTAATGGATAAACTGTCCATTAGGAAGAGTTGGCACCGAAGTTTGAGCGATAAGCCTTATGTCTATTTTACAAAGTAAAAACAAGCAAGTTGTTGTCTTGGGAGAAGTGATGATTGAGTTATCTGGCATCACAGATACCCAAGCAACAATAGGAGTAGCAGGCGATACGTTCAATACTGCGGTGTACCTGTCTAGGCAGGGAGTTGATGTCAGTTATGCAACAGCTCTTGGACAAGATCAGTTCAGTGATCGAATTCGAGCTGGCTTAATAGGTGAGCATATTGATACCGGCTTTGTTTTAAGCCTGCCAGATATGAACCCTGGTATTTATGCCATTAATTTAGATGAGTATGGTGAACGCTCATTCGATTATTGGCGTGGCCAAAGTGCAGCTCGTCGGTTTTTTGAAGCTCAGGGCTGTGATGACGCTATAGCATCAATGTCGTCTGCGGGCTTACTCTATCTGTCCGGGATTACATTGTCAGTTCTTAATAGTCATATTAGTGAATTAGTTCAGCTTGTTGTCAAAGTCCGCGAAAATGGTGGCGAAGTCGTTTTCGACACTAATTACAGGCCGAGTGGTTGGTCATCACATGAGCAAGCCTTATCCGTTATTTCAAGTATTGCTCCCTATGTCTCTATTGCATTACCCACATTAGAAGATGACTGCGAGCTGTTTGGTTTGAAGGATGAAGTTGAATGTGCTGATAAATGGCGCAGTTTTGGCGCCAAAGAAATTGTCGTTAAAGGTGGTGGGAAAGGGGCCTACTTGCCCGATGTTGGTTGGATAAAACCACCGGAAGTTATTAAGCCTAAAGATACGACAGGCGCTGGTGATAGTTTTAATGGCGGGTACCTCGGAGCACGTATTTTAGGTAAAGCACCAGAAGAGGCCGTGATGATAGCGCATCAGCTCGCCGCAAAAGTCTTGATGACTGCCGGAGCAATTTTACCGAAACAAGATGGATTATAGCCACAGGAGATAAAAATGCTTGAAAGGGTCAAACGCCGCTTCGGACGAATACAAAACATAGCCGCAATAATTACACTTATGCTCATAGTTTTCCCTGCTTTAGCACAAGATATTAGTAATGCTGGCTTTGAAGAAAAACTTGAAGGTTGGCAAAAATTAGATAAAACAGGTAATGCCGTCAAGTTGTCAAATGAATCAAAAAGTGGGACGCATTCTCTGAAAATATTGGAGAAAGGAGGCAGCGTACAGCAGAAAGTGACTCTGCTGCCCAATACACAATATGAATTTAGTTCTGATATAAAAGGCGCAGGGCTTATTGGCGTTAAAGTTGGTGAAAAGATTTTCTTTGATCGTTTTAAAAAGTCTCGAAAATGGACGAAGCGCTCTGTGTTTTTCGAAACAGGCGATGAAGTTAACGGGTTTATTTTTGCGTCATTCAATGGAAAAGAGGGACGTTTTGACAATTTTGCACTCCAAGCAACTCAAGAACCGCATGAAACAAGTGTCAGTGTTGTCAAAAATGAGAAGGCAGGGAGAAGCCTCTCACCTGATTTAGCGCCAGGACGGAATTTTGACCTGTTAGGTTGGTCTCTTAACTTACCTTCGGACGACGACAACAATGGTAAGTCAGATAAGATTGGAGAGCGAGAATTAGCTGCTGGCTACTCTAACGACGATTTTTTCTACACCGCTGATGATGGCGGCATGGTCATGATAGCAACAATTGGCGGTGCTAAGACCTCTAAAAACACAAAGAATGTTCGCACTGAATTGCGTGAAATGCTTCGTAGAGGCAATAAGAATATTAGTACACGGGACGATTCAGGAAAACCGAATAAGAACAACTGGGTATTCTCACATCAACCGAAGTCAGTACATTCATTGGCAGGTGCTGTCGATGGAAAATTAACCGCGACTCTGTCTATCAATCGTGTCACACAAACAGGAAAGCCGCATCAAACGGGTGTTGTGGTTATCGGGCAGATCCACGCTATACATGATGAACCCATCAAACTGTTTTATCGCAAAATGCCGGGCCATAAGCGCGGATCAGTTTATGTATCTCACGAGCCTGTTGATTCTGAAGATGACTTTTACAATCTACTTGGGGATTATGCCGATCGGTCAGTCGACCCGGCTGATGGCATTGCACTAGATGAAGTCTTCAGCTACGACATTATTGCGTCGGGCGCAAAATTGCGAACAGTCATTAGGCAAGGCGATAAGGAGTTAGCTTCAGTTGTTATCGATCAGAGCAACAGCGGTTACGGATCAGCTAATGACTTTATGTATTTCAAGGCAGGTGTTTATAACCAAAACAATAGCGGCGATCCAGAAGATTATGTAAAAGCCACATTTTATGATGTAAAAGCCACGCATTAAGATGAGATTAACTCGTATTAGCCATCGAATCTTTCCTTAGTTTTGTTGACAAATGTAGCTCAAGAATCCACCTAACTTAAAGTGTTTGCGGTGATGTGGTAGAAGGTTTCACAGATGCCTTCTCCACCTTTGTCATAGAGTACAAGGTTTTGAGTGATAAAAAATGTCATCGGTATTTTTGCAGGTATTGCAGGATAGTACCGCAGGGTGTTGTTGTATCTGTTATCGAATCGAAAATGTCGATGATCCACAGAGCGCCTTAAATCTGGAATATAAGCTAAAAATGCAGTTGTAACGCAGAAATATATGTTTGCGTTTGCCCCGTAACCAAATTGTTGATATAACTAAAAATATAGTTGATTTAATATGGATGTAAATCTATGAAACGTACAGTTCCCCTCTGTTTATATTCTATCGTCGCTCTATCTGGTTGTAGTTCGGATGAATTCCGTATTGACGAACTCGCGCCCGTCGCACCAATGGAGATGGTACAGTCAAGAACCGTCACGCTCGAAGCAGAAGCTAGCGATGAGTTTTTTGTTTTTACGCCGGAAAATACCTTTGACGAGTCGGAGCTTTTTTACGCTCGCTCGCAAGATCTGAACTTTGATGACAACGGTGCTTTAGTTAATAGCCGCGGTTTAATCCCTGTTACTTTCCTTACCAATCCTGACGGAAGTGCGGTATCGACGGCCTTTCCTGTTTCTGAACGGCTACTATTAAATGTGCAAAGTGGTTTGCCTCAACCCACTAGAAATGCGATTGTTAGCGTTGATCTTTCTCCACAATTTGTTGCTTCAAATAATGACGTTGTTGATGAGGATTTTGATCAATGCAGCCCGGATCTTAACCTGTTCAACGCGTCCACTTCTGTGACTGTCTTTGACTCTTTTGGACAAGACCGTGTGATGACGCTGTTTTTCATCAAAACGGACCAAGAGAGCAATGCTTGGGCTGTCAGAGTCACAGTAGATTGCCAACTTTTAGAACCTGTGTTTGGTGATTCTAATCTGGATTTTAATACAGCTGGTGAATTAGATATTGGTGATGCTGATAATGATGGTTTTCTGACATCCGATAATGGTGCTATTGAGTACCGTTTTTTTGCGTTTGACGATGGCTCTATATTTGAAGACGTAACTATAAATTTCGCTAGTGGAGAAGGTGGTAGTACGCGATCTACCGCTGACAATTTTACCGTGTTTAACCTTGAACAAGACGGTTTTTTCACTGATAGCTTCGAATCACTGATTATTGACAGTCGAGGTATAGTCACGGTTACACTGGCTGATGTCGATGAACAAATACTTGGAAAACTTGCCTTAGCGCGTTTTGATAACCCTGAAAGTTTGATAGATGTAGGTGATGGGTTGTTTCAAGCAACTGAAACCTCAGGAACGGCTGAATTTGGCGAAGCACTCGAAAGAGGCTTTGATGGTGTTGCTCAACAACAAGTCGATTTATAAAACGCTGTTCCGTTCTGAACGCTAATAACAAGGCTCAGCTGTACTAAAGTAGTGTGTTGGTATAGCACTGGGCCGTCTACATTTACCTCTCTTAACAAAAAATTAACAAAGAGAGGAATTTATGAGAAAAACCCCATTTTTGATTTTTGTCATAGCTGTGCTGCCTATGTTGTTCAGTTCAGCAATATACGCTATGTGTGTGGATAGTGCTGTATTGGTTCATGGCAATACCTCGTCACCATCAAGTTGGGACAACACCTTTAACCTTTTACGCAGTAAAGGCTATGCCAGTTCACAGATTTTTCGACCTGCTTGGGGTTCAAGAACCTGCGCTGCATGCAACAATCACAGCGGCTCTGAAGAAACACCAGTAAGACAAGCGATTATTGATGCACTTAATAGCAGCTGTACAGGTAGTATAGACGTGATTGGTCATTCCATGGGGGCTACGTTAGCAGCTCAACAAATCAGTAAGTTAGGCATGGCGTCGTCGGTTGATTCCTTTGTCGGTATCGCTGGTGCGTTTAGAGGGTTACGCAGCTGTGGCTTCTACCCCTTTAATGTGCGGACATCGACTTGTGGAGCGGCTGGTTTGTCTGTTGGAAGCCCTTTCTTGGACGGTATATTCGGTGACCCCTTCGGAAGACGGATGTATTCGATAAGGAGCTTAATCGATCAAGTTGTCTGTTCGACTGGTTTTTGCACTGTAGGAGGTGTTCACAGCAGTCGCATTCCGGGGGAAAATGGCAGTGTAACGCTGGCGCTTGGCCATTTTGGTTTGCAAACTAACACCGCGCAAAGACAATATGATCTTATCCGATAAAATATAATCCTTAGTTGAGATGATGTCGTACCGTCATCTCGACTTAGATCTAATGACCTCAATATATTCGAGTTCTTCTAGCGCTGTTATATCGCCTGCATTGAGCCTAATGGCCTCGTTTAGCTTCGACTCTGCTTCGTCCAATTGCCCTAACTCAATAAGGCAAAAACCTATGCCTCGCTTGGCTCTGCCTAGCTCTTCATCTTTTAAGTGGAGAGGTGAAAAGTTCTCTGCATTTTCTTCTGCTTGTTGATAGGTTTCTAAGGCTTTTTCAATCTGTCCTTGGGTTTGATAAAGATAAGCAAGCTCAATTAAGTAGGCAGCATTCACCGGTGAGTATTCGGTCGCTAAGGTGACATATTTCTGCGCATTGATCAGATTATTCAGCTCGACATAAGTGTATCCGAGCAAGTAGCTGATTTCCGCACAAGGCCCATCCTCTATAGATATCGGTGTTTGTTCAAACGACGCTTGTAACAGGTAATAGAATTTTTCATTCGCTGTGCGGTGAATGAGCGTTTTCCCTTCATTACTGCTGTATTTTTCCGAGCATAACTGATGAGCGCTAAGTAAGGTTTGCAAAGCTTGTTCGGTCTTTGACGCTTGGAGTTGTTGATATCCCAACGTAAGCAATGCGAAAGGTGTTTTAGGTACTGTTGCTTTCGCGGGTATTTCTGTCACTGTTGCGCATGCCGTAAGCCATAAGGCGCATATGATGCTTGTAAACTTCATTGCCTTTCGGCCATTATTCAACTTTTGGCTCATCCGTTTTTTTGCCTTGAAGGTTAAATTGATAATAGATATCCAACGCATTGTTTAAACCACTTACAGCCTCTAGATACAGTTTTGGCAGTAATTGATAGCGTAATGCAACTTCGGATGCTGAATCAAACACACCCACACCATAACGCAACTGAACGCCTTTGGCGATATTGCCGGACACTGCGACTTTGGTATCGTTTCCTTGACCTGTAGTGGCAACAGAAAAGTCTTCTATACCAAGCTTCGACCCCAACTTGGTGATTCTGTTCTCACCCTTACTGAGACCAAAGCCGATAAGAAGGTTAGCTAATGCGGCATCCCCATTTCCACCCCCACTTGTGCTTGAAATACTTTGTCCACGTAATAGATATGACAGGGCTTCTGGCTGTTCTAATTCAGGGTCAGAGAAAACGGCTATTTTGGGTTGTTGGCTCGGACCTGCGATCTGTAATCCTGCGATAACTTCGTCTGCTGTTTTCTCGGGGTTGCGTATGGCTTCAATATCTAAAAACGGACTATCGACTGGGCCGTTAAACTGTATTTCGCCTTTGCGTATGGCTAAGTCTTGTCCATAGGCTCGGTACCGGCCATTGAGCAGATTGAGTTGACCATCGCCAAGAATAGTAGCGCCATTTTGTGTGATAAGGATTTGCCCTTGTAGGTCTGAAGTAAGGCCAAAAGCGTCTATTTTCACATCATTGGCGTTATCTTGATCGACGTTGATTTCTAGATCTAAATCCACTTCTTTTATTGGCGACGTTTCTTCTTGTTTTTGATTCACTAGCACAGTGTCATCCGAAGGGGATAATGCACTAGGCGGTAACTCCCTTACCTTGACGCGTGCATAAGGAACAGTTAACTCTCCGTTGACACTGAGCTTTTCTTGAGAGAAAGTGACCCTTAAGTCAGGCGATATTTTCGCTCGGACAATATTTTGATGATCAATCTCCATGTTCTCACCATGAATAGTGACGCTTCCCTCGGGTTTATTTTGCCAGTCGACTTGACCATCGACTTGCCCTAAACCATCACCGAATAAGTAGGTGCCTGACAGTATTGCCGACTCTCCTTCAAACTTAATGTCTTGGTTTATCTGGCTAATTCTAGAGGGCAGCTGCAAGCTAGAAATAGTGCCGTCTTCAAGTCTAAATGTTCCATTGATTAGAGGTTTTGTGAGTTGTCCCGATAGCGTTAAGTCTGCGTTTGCGATGCCGCTTAGTTCAGTTAGTTGCGGTGTAAGTTGTGCGAAGTACGAAAGGTCAAGCGCATCAATATTCACCGTGCCTTCTAAATGCCTACTCGACTGAACATCATCGATATCTATCTCGGCGTCTAGTTGCCCTAGTTGCTTGCTCACCAGAGATATTGTACTTACCGCCTGTTCGCTGCCTATGACTGTTTGGGACGTCAGTTGTTCGACATTAAAAGGTGAACCTTCCTCACCGACAGTCCAATCTGCTGCGGTTAACGAGGCATTGATATCTATTTCAGGGATGTTGTCTCTATAAGTTCCAACGGCATGAATGTTGAGTAGCGCATCACTTTGCACAACGGCTAATTCAGGGGTTAATTGATAAAGTATACTGAACAGTGGTAACTGCTGAATAGCCATTTCAACATCAGCTTGCCCATTGGCAAAACGTGCATCTTTGATACAGAGTTGAGCGTCATTATCTGTCCAGCAGTGCGCGCCTATAGCATATTGTGCATCTCGCCAGTTCACAAGAATATCTGGTTGTGCTTGGTTTAAAGTAAAGGATGCGATGTCAGACGATACACCACCTTCTAACCATTTACCCAGCCATTGTGAAAAATCATCACTGAGTGAACCACTTAGTTGAGTATTAAATGCAACTTTCTCATGTGTTAGTGATATATCAGAGGTATGCGTCTTAGTTGTACCTGTTAAACCGACGTTAATCTGTTCAATGTTTTGACCAGCCACTGATATCTCTTCAACTGACAATTTAATGTCAATAGGCTTTTCTGCCGCTTGGTCATTCGACCAGACTGTATTACCCGTCGTTGTGACATGTTTGATGGTCAGGTTATCTAAAACAAGCGATTGAGCATCCAGTGTAAATTGCACCTCTGGTGCCGATACTGAGCCTGATACTTGTGAGTCTGCTTGTACTTGCCCATCTAGTGTAGGCAGAAGTTGTGCTAAGTCTTTTGCATTGATTGAGAGTCTAGCATCAAGTGCCTGTTCTTTACTTAGTGCAGCGCTGATATCGACGCTATTGTCACCAATGGAGATATTAAACCGTGGTAAATTCACGCCTGATTGAGAATCAACAACCCCTTCGCCGAGTGCTTTTAACGAATACCCTCGCCATAGCCCAGTCATATCTAAATGGTCGAGATTAAGGCGATAGTCTTTACCATCAAAGGTAGCATCATATTCCGACTGTCCTGATAGTTCGGCGTCGAGCAGAGGAATGAAAGTGTGTGGCTGGATATCGGCAAACGCTAGCGAGCCGTTCCATTGTATCGTGTCAGCGAGTGCAAGCTGCCCCGAGGTACGTAAATGTCCCTTCAATGTATTGACGAGAAGCTCTTCAAGTGAAATCGCTTGCTGATTACCTGACAATGCGAGCGATAACTCCGCTTTAGGTATAGCATCACCGGCAACCTGAGTAGCTAACTTAACTTGGTACTGTTGCATTGTGCCTTCTATTGAAAAGTCACCTTGCTCTGACTGGTATAATTTAGGCGAGCCTGATTCTATAGGCCAATGGATATCTTTCCAATGCAACTGTGCATTGAGTGGTAACTGAGGGTCCGTAATATCTGTGGTCGCCGTTAAACTTAGTGAGGCTAGACCATTCGTTTCTACCGTTAGGTGCAAGTCAGAAGGGGAACCGCTAGATGCTATCTTGGCTGTTAAGTTTTGTTGTTCCAACTCTGAAGAAATATCAATATCCAGTTGATGAGTGAAATCAGTCTTTAAAATGGTGGTAAGCGCTAACTGACCTAAGTCATGACCGATATCTAATTGTTGAATATTTAGTTGCTGTTGGTTAATTGTTGCTCTCGTATTAACGCTTTCTATCGCTAATAAGTCACTGTCGCCTTGATTTACTGTGATTTTCCCCATTCGGATATTGTTAAAACTGCCGATGATGGGAAAAAATAACGGTTTAATATCTGGTGCTATGTATTGCCATTTGGCTATATCGCTAACGTTAAACGGTTGGTTTTGAGGTGTGGCAGCTTGTGTTTCTTTCTCAGGTAATTGTATATCTAGGCTAGCCCATGAAAAATGCGCAACATCAAGTTGGTTGTGCATCGATAAGGATGTTTTTAATTGTGCCAGAGTTAAGGTGATCGTTTCCTCAACGGTTACTTTGATATGAGCAAGGTCGACATTGTTGATAGAAACAGCTATTGGTAGCGTGATTAAACTAGGCTCGGTGTCAGGTTGAGGGTCTTCCGCTGGAGTCGGCTTGATGTTGACTGAAATCGAGGAGCTTGCGAGTTCCTCAATGCATAGACGTTTTTTCGACAAGCATTGCCAATCCAGGTTGACTGATAGATCGGCGACGTGAGCATGGATGCTGTCCGTTTTCCAGCTTAACTGTTTGAGTGCCAATGTGCTTGCAAAGCTACCAGACTCATGTTCAACATTAAGCGCGGATAGGCTCTTGTTAGCAATGACGATAAGCCCTTTTGTACCAATAGGTGTTGTTATTGATAATAAGAGAATTAAAAAGAGACTTGCGAATAGTACCAGCATAAAGCGCGCAATTTTACGCGTTAAAACCTTCACAATGATGGCCCCATAGAAAAGTGGAGTCGGAACGTACTTTCTGTCTCACTGTTACCGCGAGCTAAATACAACCGAATTGGTCCTACGGGAGATAACCAACTTCCACCCAGGCCGTAGGAGTAGGCTGTATCTTCAAAAGGATCTTCGCTGGCATTACCGGCATCGACAAAAGTCGCCAGTCGCCAATTGGGGACTATGGGATAGGAGTATTCGACACTGGCGACCGTTAAAAATCGTCCACCGGTGAGTTCACCGTCAACTTCAGGTGATAAGTTTTCAAAGCCGAACCCCCTGATACTTTGGTCACCTCCGGCAAAGTAACGCAGGCTAGGAGGGACTTGACTAAAATTATCGGTAGCAATAGCGCCAAGTTCGGCACGCAATGTAAATCGATGATTCTTGATACTACGGATCCACTTTGACTCGGCACTGACTCTAAATATATCAATATCAGAAATCACACTTCTGCTCGTTCCTTCGACAGTAACGCGTTGACGGTCTCCCCAATTAATGTCTAGTCCGCCTCGACTTCTGCGACGGCTGAATGTAAAGCCGGGCGTTAATAAGGTTGTTGACTCTCTATCAGCGATACCTTGAGTAAAGCTTTCTTGATCGAAGCGTAAAAAGCCGATTTTACTCCAAGACCCTTGTCCTTCTCCCCAATGTCGTTGAGCGCTTGCTGTAAAGGTTTCGCTTTCAGTGTCATTATTGTCTTCTGTTCTAAAGCCGACTTGGAAGCTAAGGTAATTGTCGAGCGGGTTTTCCAGTGGGATGCGATAGCTGGCACGAATATTTTGCTCCAAAGCCGATGCAAATATTTCTGTCGAAAAGCTATGACCTTTTAAGTTGACCCAAGGCCTTTCCCATTTGAATTGGACTCTGGGTCCTGTATCGGTTGATATACCGCCACCGAGGTTAAAAATGTCTCTGGGTTTATTGGTTGCAATCACTTCTACGGGTATTTGATGATCAGTTGCTTTGTCTAAGGTAGGGCGAGCTACTACTTGCTGAAAGTATCCTAAAAGCTTTAAGTTTTGATTGAAGGTAGCTAGTTTTTCGGCATGATAATAATCCCCCTGACTGAAGGTTAACACCTGATTAATCAAGGTTTTTGCACGATTATTAGGTGGTAAACTTAGCTCACCGAATTGATAACGTTTTCCGGCATTGAATACTAGGTTTATTGCGGCTGAGTTTGCTTGGGTGTCAACCAGAATTTGTTGCGTGTCGAACTTCGCATCGAAATAACCACGTAATTGAGAAAGGGACAACAGTGCTGTTTTGGCCGATGAATAGAGATTGTGTTGCAGTGGTTCATCAATAGCTAGCGGGAATGTATCAATAGCTTGCCGAAGCTCGTTATCTGATGGACCATCGACAATCAATGAAATATCTCTGCTAGCTATCTTGGTTTGTGAACCCTGTTGAATAAAGACCTGTAGTTCATTGCAGGGTTCGCCAGACAAGAGCATTTGCTCTACAGTGGCCTGATAATAACCTAGAGCTTGCGATGCCTTTTGGATTGACTGCGTCAACAACTCGTTGAAGCTGGATGATATCTCACAGCTTGTAGGGGGTTCTATAATCGCTAAGTGAGCCGTAATGTTGTCACTCAGTGATTTGTCTTCTACACCTTCAATATCTACTTCAACAGCATGTGAGGTAGAAGAATAGTGCCATACTATAGTTAACAAGCATAAAGCTAGGAAGCGTGAGGAAAGTAACATTAGTATTGGCTGCTAAAACTGGCTATACCGTATTGATTAATAGCGTTTTTTGCTTTTTCTGATAGGTTTTCGTTCTTCAGAAAAAATAACTTTCGGCCGTATAAATTGTACTTCAATAGTAACTGCTTGTAGTGTTTTTCAAAAAGTGCGTAAAACTGCCCATTTTCGATAGCTATCCTCAAGCCTTTTTCAATGCGTTCTGCCAATCTTGTTTCCATTTTGCTGATGTAGATAAAATCTGCGAGAGGATAGATAAAAGCGATGTTTTGTTCTACCTCTAAATCCAAATGATTCTGACTTTTTACACTTTCAGAGGCTTCTTTAACACTGCGTGACAAGCAAGCAAAGCGTCCAACATCTAACATAGAATATAGATTGCTCTCGATAGGGGAGGTTGTTACCGGTAAACGATTAAAGGTAAGAATATCCTTGTCTGGCCAATGTGCCCCAACACCTATAGACAGTTTACGCCGCCGAAAGTCTCTCAATGTATTGATATCAAAGAACAGGTTTTGACTGATTTTTTTAATCAAACAGAGCCTAAAACCTGCCAACCCTCTCTCTAAAGGAATATATATAGTGGTGGCTTGCTGTTCTCTTTGCAAGTCAACGCTAGCAACCATCATATTGATTTGTCCAGGTTGATCGAGGCTGGCAAAGGCTCTGCCTTCTTCGAAAGGCGCTGAGGGCACGATCTCGTATTCGCCGTATTCATCAACTGTTAAATTGGCAGCTAATCGAATAAAGGCAATTTCCGCTTCATTATTGTAGTTTTCGTCCCATAAAATGAAGGTGTCTTTGGCATTTGTGGAAAGGCTCATCGACAATAAAACAGTGCATAGCAACTTGCATCGAAAGGTCAATGTCTAGGATCCGCGCTAAAGCTGGCAATGCCATAACGATTAATAGCTTCACGTGCTTGGGGGGAAATACGCTTGTTTTCTAGTACAAGGATTTTTCGGAAGTAAAACTCGTATTTCTGAAGGGAGTTACTGTAATAATGATCGAACAACTCAAAATAGCTTCTATCTTGAATAGCCAGCTTAAGGCCATGCTCTAATGCTTCATGTAACTGTTTTGCGCCTTTTCTCATATAGAGAATATCTGCAAAAGGGTAAATAAAGGCAAGGCGTTTTTCAGCGCTGAATTCTTTGTGTGCCCGCAGTTCATCATCAATTTCCATCATGCTGCGGCTAAAACACTGCATCTCATTGTCCGTCAGCATTTGAATAAGCTCCGGTCTATTGTTGGCGTGCTTAATAATAAATCCGTTGTCGAGCATGATATCTCTGTCAGGCCATGCTGACCCTAGACCTACATAGAGTTGGTTTTCTTGAAATTGTCTGGTTTGTTGAATTTTGGTGAACAAGGGCTGGTTTTTAGGCTTTATCATACAAGCTCTAAACCCGAGTAGGCCTCTTTCAAGTGGAATAAATATTGGCAGTAAATCAGTTTCTTTCTCAGAGTCTGTACCGGACACAAAGGCGTCAATGAGTTGATCCGATCGCAATGCGTTTGTGGCACTTGTTAGCGTGTCGAGTTCTACTCGTTTGATTGTTATTTTGCCATATTGAGGCTCAGCTTTTTCGATAGCTAATTTTACAAAGGCCAGTGTTTGCGGGCGATCGTAGTTTTTGTCCCATAATCTCAGGGATAGCGGCTCTCTTTCCTCAGCTGAACTTTGGAAACAAAATAAAAAGATTAAAAAAACTACTGTCGCATTTATTTTCATGAGTCCATAAATTAATGCCGATGATGTAGCCTATTGGACTACTTTTTATACACTATAACCTAACCTTCTTTTTACAGGTTTGATGGCGCAAAGTCGATTGTTCATTATCAAGAATCGCATCATCGATAATATTGGTATACCCTATTTATATCACTCTTATCCGCATCGAAATATGAAAACTGTCCTAGCCATTGTTTCCTTTATACTCAGCTTTGCGTCGATTGCAGCACCGACAAAAGTGGTTTTTTATACCGATAGCAGTTATCCCCCATATTCTTATGTCGAAGACGGGCAAGTTAAGGGGGTTTATGTAGATTTAATACAGCGAGTATCAGCCAAGCTACCTGACTATCATATTGAGCTTGTCGCTAGTAAATGGAAAGATGCTAAAGCCAAAGTCGATGAAGGAAAGGCTTTTGGGTTGGTTGGTGCTTACTATCATGCACATGAATGGCCTAATATATATCCTTATTCTTACCCGATTAATCAAGAAACAGTAGTGACAGTTTGTAGTGAAAAAACTTTTAACAAAGAGAGTCGCGACTGGCCCATCGAGTATAACGGTCAGCTTGTTGGTAATGTTGCAGGTTATGATGGTTGGCTTGGCGGTGAAGTCAGATCAAAACAAAATACAACGTATGTGAATTTTCTAGAAGTACCTTCTGTTGAACTGGCGTTGACTATGGTGATTAAAGATCGATTAGATTGCACGTTATTTGAAGAGTCAGTTTTTCATTGGTCACTTGATAAATTGTCACAAAGCAAGGCGCTTCCGAATGAAGAAGACCAATCAACGCATATTACGTCTGTGATAGCTGGAGAAACTGTTCATATAGGCTATTCAGCTAAAGCAATAGAGAACAACTCTTATGCGAGGGATTTGATCAAAAAACTTGATGTTGCCTTATATAAGATGAGCCAAACCGAAGAGTTAGTGGATATTAAAAAAGGCTATGGTGTACAGTAATAATATAATTCATGGGTAGAAACGGAACCTTTCGGCATAGTGCCAGTCTAGGTCTTATTCTACCCAGAACAAAACGTAAGGGATTAGCATGTTTTTAGCGTTACCTCGATCAATAATTGTGCTCTTAGGCGTATTGTCTTTAGCCGCTTGTTCCAGCATTCCAATCACCAGCTTATATAAATTGTATAAGCTAGATCCCTTTAGAATGTCACCTCAAGAATTGCGGATAATCATTCGTGCAGATGAAGCGATTTCGATCCGTAAAGGCAATATCTCAATGAATATTGGCTTTAAAGCACATGACGATAGCCTGACTATTGATGATACCTATTTGGTAGAAGTGGAGAGGAACGGTTCGTTACCCACTGAGGTGTTGGATGATAGGGAACCCAACGAAGCATTAACGTTACTTAGGTTGTCAGAAGCTGATGCTCGGCAATTAGCAGAAACCCAGAAGCTGTTGAAACCCTATGCAGACTCTGATGATGAGAGTGATGCTGGAGAAGGTTCATTTGGGATAAGTGTGACCGGTGTTTGTTTAAACAAACCTATACCGCCGGGTAAGTCGCGTTTAACACTCTATTTACAGAGTTCAGTGGAAGATGGTTTCTTTGTTTTCTTAAAGAA
>CAZVDU010000095.1:0-15310 GCA_964625615.1 uncultured Pseudoalteromonadaceae bacterium
GCAATGTCTTCTGCCGAAGATTCTCCTTTAATGATGAAGTCTCTCACAAACTCGTAGGCATAAGCTTTGTCTTTATCTTCCTGTCGCTCAGACGACGAATACATCATCACGATACAAGAACCTAGGTTATTCTTATCTCGTAACGATTCAAACTGTTCTAAAAACTCAAAACCGTCAACTTGCGGCATATTGATATCGAGGAAAATAACCGACGGAGGGAACCCTGTACCTTCTCGTTCATCATCCTTCTGATTCTCATCAAGGTAGTTTAAGCCAGCTAATCCATCATCTTTCTCAATAATAGAGCTAATACCGATCTGCTTTAATTGCCTACTCAAAATATAACGGTCAATTTCACTGTCATCTATGATTAACGCATTTAAAGGCGTCATACTGCATCCTCTTTTGGCAATACAATTGTAAAGGTCGTCCCTTCAGCAGAGGTATTGAATGTAATACTGCCACCAAGATAACCCACATATTTTTTCACCGTCGCCAACCCTAATCCAGCACCATAGCTAATCTTAGGATGAAAACGCTTAAACATCAGAAAAACTTCAGGTAATCGATTCTCAGGAATACCTATCCCATTGTCAATAACGTCGATATGATAGTCACAATCTCTCTCTAATGCCGCAACTTTTACACTTCGACACACTTTATCCGGGTCAGAATATTTGGCAGCATTAGATACTAAGTGCCCTAAAACTAAGGTTAAACTTTGTATACCTGTCTTCATTGACTGCTGAATATCAGCTTCGTAAGAAAGCTCACACTTATTTTCTTCAAGTATAGCGCTGTTTTCTAAACGAACAGTCTCAAAGACCTCTTCAATATTAATTTCTGATATATCTTCGGTTTGTGGCTTATCTCGAGTAAGTGTCAGTACACTTGCAATAAGCTGTTCTAACTTCTCCATTTGCAACACAATTTGATGACTGTTTTTACGTGCTTCATTAAATTGGCTTTCGTCGATGTCTTGTACAATAAATCTCGCTAACCCTTTCGAAGATGTTAAAGGCGACTTTAAATCATGTGATAAACGATATGCAAACTCAGATAACTCTTGATTAGCTTTTGTTAAAGACTCAGTCCTTTGCTCAACTAAAGCTTCCAATTTTTGGTTAATTTCTGTTTTGATCAGCTCTTCTTTAACTCTATGTTTAGCCACCGTGAGCAGCTCTTTTAACTCACCCGTCACGTTATCACTTATAGTATGATCAAGATCTTTACCTGTTTGTTGTTTGGATAGTAAGGCTGTTACATTGTTAATAGAGGTCGTTATATTCCTGGATAAATAACCAATAAAGGTAATAATAAAAATTGAAATGACAATAACAATCGGCACCATTAAATTGAAGATAAACTCAACCGTTTTGGTGATAGGTAGCTCAAAGTCGATAGAGTTCTGTTTAAAGATGCTGGATAAAACATCAAGTTGAAACAGAAAGTCTTCTCTATCTGTCCTTCCGTCATAATAAGAATCAATGAGCACTAACCCATTATTGGCATCAATAATGTCTTTTTCGCAAAGCTCAATGGCTCTATAAGTACCAATACGACGCATAATAAGCTTTTCTAACTGAGTGACTCGGTTCAAGCACTCAGCCGGCTGCAACCGGATATCATAAATAATTTGTCTTAACGTTTCTAAATCAATCGGCTCATTAAATCGAATTTGCCTGACATGCTCTGAAAACGTAACGATATGCTTTAAATGAGAGGCATTGAGCTGATGAAATTTAGCACCCTGCAAAATTTCAAATAGTGTGAATAGAACTAAAGACACCTCAAATATAGTCAATATCACTATAACCATAAGCTTTCGAGATATCTTCATTAAGAGTTTACCTTACAGCCACTTGATGTTATTGCAGTGAAGACAGGAAACAATCATATCAAGAGCAAATTTTAAACAGCTACAGAACCACATATTGTTTCGTTTATACTAAAAAAGGTTTCGTTTTTAAGAACTTACTAAATGTATACATTCCTATTTTAATCGTCAAGGTTAGGAAATGAGTTAAATTCTAAAGCCTGTATTACTGATTTATCTGGATTATTGGCGAGTGCGACTGTTTAATTGCTGCTTCTAAATACTCACCTCAAAACTAATTAGCGCTACAAGTTTCGAAGTAGTCACATGTTTATTCACAATGCTATTATATCCGCTATGCAATTGAGTACTCTTGATTTTATCCAAACTAAATAGAGATTATTATTATTAAAAAGACACTCATGTCTCACCAAATAAGAGCATTAGCGCTCATTGCGCTATCTGTTTTCATTGTTCTTATCTCTAGCAGTTTTGACTATAACAACCATTGGCTCGATAGACCAACGTACCTCTATGTTGCCTTAATGATTTGTGCTGGCGGCTTTTATCTAAGCATAGTTTGGCCTAAACCCGATAACAGCTCCATAAAGCTATCCATTAAGTGGATCTTTTATGTTGGCTTATTGCTTAGGGGGCTTTTTATCCCATCAACTCCGATATGGGAAGATGACTTTTACCGTTATTTCTTCGATGGTGCTCTTGTTAACCAAGGGATTAATCCGTATCAATATGCGCCGTTAGATGCCTTTGAAAAGCCGCCTATTGAAGGCGCTGAATTACTGGGGGTTATACAAGAAGTAACACCACCGGCACCGGAGCTATTATTTTTACACGAAGAAGCATTATTAGACAGAGTTGCCTACCCACATATAAAAACTATATACCCACCCGTTACACAGGTATTTTTTGCGCTAAGCAGCCGTTTAAATTCATTCGACATCGTCACTTGGAGATTACTGCTTATTATCATCGAAGTGATTTCATTTTTCTTGTTGTTAACCTTGTTAAAACAACTACAAAAGCCATCGTCACTTGTTGCAATATATTGGTTAAACCCATTAATCATTACAGAAACGATAAATGCAGCGCATATGGACGCACTTATCGTCCCTTTTCTCGTCGCAACGTTGATTATCGCAACTCGAAAGAAAATAGCGTTAAGTGGTATATCTCTAGCACTCGCTGCCGGTATTAAATTATGGCCTATCCTCTTGGCACCACTGCTATTCCGGCCTTACTTAAAATCATTGCCTAACTTACTGAAGAAAAGCTATCCATTTGTATTAGTGACAGTCATTTTGCTCTCACCTCAATTTATTTCAGCGTTAGATCAGCAAGCCGGATTAACCAACTACGCACAATATTGGCAGACAAATAGTTTTACCTTTATGTGGCTACAAAGCTTCGTTACTTATATGTCCAACTATGAATTCATGCCATTTTATGAACCGGGCTTGGTTGCTCGCGGCATTATTGCAGCCATCATACTCATGCTATTATTAAAATTAATGACTAAGAATTGGGAGTCTGTTGAAGAGTTAATCACGCAGTGGTTGGTGATTATCGCGGCATTATTTTTACTATCTCCGACTGGTTACCCTTGGTACATTCTTTGGTTCATGCCTCTCTTAGTGATAAAGCCAAATAAAGCCTTGCTTCTTCTTACTCTACTTCTACCACTATACGATCTCAGATACCCTTTAGAAGCTTTAGGGAATAAATACATCTTCGACTACCTTGTCATTACGCTAGAGTTTTTACCTTGTTTGATCATGTTAGGAATTACTTATCGCACACAAAAAAATAAAACGCACATAGGGTGATCACAATATATAGCTAATGATCAATCATGCTCACTTTTTCTGCTGAGCTTGATTATTGGCCAGTTGCTTTTCTACAATCTCTATTTCGTCGATAAATTGAGTGGCGTTGAGTTCTTCTGACAATATCCTAGCTTCCTTAAGCAGCTTTATACTCTCAGAAGGCTCTTCATCAGCGATGGTTTTCGCTAAAGTAATTTTTACTGGAATATAAAGTTGTTCAACCTTAGCTGTTAAAGCCATAGTATGGCTTTTTTTTGCCCACTCATAGGCTCTATCATCGTTAAGTTGTATAGCGACAACTGTCATCTGCTGCAACGCAAAAGCCTGATCAGCATCACTCTCTAATTGTTCTGCGTATTCTAAGCATTGCATAAAATTGAGTAGGGCTAGCTCGGGCTGCAACAATTTGCGATAGATGTTACCCAAATTATAATAGCTGTCGGATAGACCTTTAATATTACCTAACGCCTCATCTCGCTTGACTTTAATGTTTTCAACATTAATGGCTTCATTATAGCGTTGTCCAGTAGTCAAGCCTATGGCTACCATATTCAGCATTAGCTGACCAAGTAAGTTATGGGGTGCTTTATCCAACCTTGGTAATACATAACTGACAGAATGGTTGTACATAGCGTCATTCTCTCGATATGCAGCAATGAGCAATTTGTGCGTCTCTAACCAAAATAAAAGCATGGGATCTTTGGTAGTACTTAATCTAGATATTGCCTGTGCCAGCGACTCGTCAAGATCAGTTACTTGCCCTACATTATAATGCGTCATTGCCTTCATTAAATACATGAAGCCAAGTTGCTCGTCAGAGAGACCATTCATCTGCATCAATTGTGCAACCGACTGCCTTGCGATCTCCAACTTATCGTTAGCCACAGCCATTGACGCTTGCAGAAGCAGTAAGTCTGGAATGAGTGAAGGGTGTTCTGACGTTATTCGTTGAGCAATATTCTGGTTGAGGTGTTTCTGATCGACACCGAGTTCAACCATAAGTTGATTCAATGACTGCGACAAATTTCCATTAGCTGGCACTATGGCTTTGTTGCACCCTGTCAGTATGAATAAAAAATATAAAAGTATAACGGCTCGCATCATGAATCCCATTGAGTTTCGATTCTTCAGCCTACTTTCTGATTATAAGCACATGTTACTGATAGTTAAAATAAGTTAAGTACTAGGATCAATTATTCTTTGTAAATCTTCAGGCGTATCAATCCCTGCTGGCGGTGTTTCAAGTGCTACATCAACGTGTATTTTTCTGCCGTGCCATAACACCCTTAATTGTTCAAGCGATTCAATCTGTTCAAGCGAAGACGTTTCCATCGCAACATAATCATTAACAAACTTAGCTCTGTAGGCGTAAAGTCCAACATGTCGCAAGTAAAAGTCACCAACATCGCTGACTTTGTCTTTACCTAAAAACCGTTCGCGATCATAAGGGAGTACCGAGCGACTAAAATACAATGCATACCCTTTTTGGTCGACAACAACCTTAACTGCATTGGGGTTAAAAACCTCTTCAACATCTTCGATTTTTACGGCCAAGGTCGCCATAGAGGCAACTTTATACTCAACTAAATTCTTTGCCACTTGTTGAATGTTTGATTCAGGGATAAACGGCTCATCTCCTTGCACATTGACGATCACTTCATCATCACTAAGCCTATTCAGCTTGATAACTTCTGCAATCCGTTCAGTTCCAGATTCGTGCTCAGAGCTTGTCATGCAGTAACATCCTCCAAACTGCGTTACAACATCAGCTATTCGACTGTCATCTGTTGCAACAATTACTTGATTAGCTCCTGAATCAATAGCTCGTTCATAAACATGCTGAATCATAGATTTGCCATTAATATCAGCAAGAGGCTTTCCTGGAAACCTAGTAGACGCATAACGTGCAGGAATAACGACGGTAAAACGCATAAGTTACTTGCCTAACTTTTCGACTTCTTCAGAAGTCATTTTTCGAGCTTCACTTTCAAGCATGACAGGAATATTGTCACTGATACGATATGCCAACCTGTCAAATCGACAAACCAATTCGTTATTTTCCTTATCCAAGTGCAATTTCCCTTTACAAACCGGACAAGCCAATATCTCCAACAGTTGTTTATCAAATGCCATATTATCTCCTAGGATTCTTTAACGCTTTTAATCGTGTCTGTAACTCTTTTTTAAAATGCTCTGTCAACTTGGCACTAACAGGCAAATACCACCAATCGTCGTGAGCGAATTCCCGACATTTAACCGCATCTTTCTCCGTCATGATAACCATATCTTTAGGCAAATCACTTTCTCTAAACAGGTGGTGATCATTAAATATCATCGTTTTTTTTAATTTAACATTCTTGGCCGTCAGTAAATCAAAGAAGCGTTTCGGATTCCCAATAGCAGCGGCCGCATTAACTGAACGATTTATGCTCGCAATAGGCTTGGTTTGTTGTGGATATTTAACATTGACTAATTGTCCTGGTTCCAAAGACATTAGATACTCATTTCCCTTTGTTTTACCACCGTTAGTAACCCTAAAGTCAACTGAATCCAGCCGCTTTTGACTTTCTCTCAATGGTCCCATTGGTAGCAAGAAGCCATTACCAAATCTTCTTTGACCGTCAATCACGACTATTTCAATATCTCTTTTCAACGCGTAATGCTGTAAACCATCGTCACAAACAATAACGTCACATTGATGCTCTTCAATAAGAAATGTTGCTCCACGAGCACGCTTAGGATCAACAACAAGAGGACAGCCAACATGCTGTTTCATCATGACCGCTTCATCGCCTACATGCTCTGGTTTGCTCTCTGCATCTACTGTTTTTGGGTAGCTAATACCATTACCACCATAGCCACGGCTAATAACACCTGGCCTGTAACCATTCTGTTTCAACCAATGACAAAGGAATACCACAAGTGGTGTCTTTCCATTACCACCTACGCTGATATTGCCGACAACAATAACAAGCGCACTAACCCGTGTTGATTTGAGTAACTTCAAGCGATACAAAACACGGCGTATCGACGAAATCAACCAAAAGAGTAATGTTAATGGTAGTAAGAATAGTATGAGTGGGCTTTTATTATACCAACTTTTTTCAAGCCAACTCACGAGGCCATTTCACCAAACTGAATTTTATGCAGTTGCGCATACATTCCTTCTTTCTCTATAAGCGTTTTATGATCACCACTTTCCACAATCTCTCCTTGCTCTATCACCAAAATCATATCGGCATCTTCAATGGTAGAAAGCCTGTGAGCAACAACGATACTTGTTCGATTCTTCTGTAACTCTTCAAGCGCATCTTGGATTAATCGTTCAGATTCAGTATCGAGAGCTGACGTCGCCTCATCTAGTATTAAAATTGGTGCATCGCGCAATATCGCCCTTGCAATAGCAATTCGCTGTCTCTGCCCACCAGAAAGTGACGCGCCATTTTCTCCGATTTCCGTATCCAAGCCGCCCTCTAACTTCTCTGCAAATTCAATAACATGCGCTGCTCTTGCAGCTGCTTCTATTCTTTCTCTGGAAACCTGTTCATCTGCACCATAAGCAATATTATTAGCAATAGTATCGTTAAAAAGCGTGACACTTTGCGAAACCAAGGCGAACTGTCTTCTTAGATCTTTTAATTGAATGTCTCTTACTTCATGACCGTCAATGTATATACCCTTACCATCACCAGTATTAGCCGAATCAAGATCGTAAAAGCGTGTTAATAGGTTGGATATTGTTGACTTGCCACTGCCAGAGCGCCCCACTAAAGCAACTGAGCTTCCTGCAGGGACATCAAACGAAATATTCTTAATAGCCGGCTTTTCTTTGCCAACATAGTTAAAGGTCACCTCTTTGAAACTTAATTTGCCATCAACATGCTTCAGCTTTTTCGCGCCTGTATCTCGTTCAATTTCGTGATCCAACATTTCAAAAATACTCACACAAGCTGCCATTCCTCGTTGAAGCTCGCTATTGACAGTCGTTAGCTGTTTTAATGGTTTTAATAATGTGGTCATTGCAATGAGTAATGAGGTAAATGTTCCCGCGGTTAAATTCTCAATCGCACCAGGAGTACTCGCAATAAATAGAACAACCGCTAGAGCAACCGATGCAATAACTTGAACAGTAACCACACTCCCCACTTTAGCAACGACTAGCTTCATATTTTGTTGTCGATTAAAGTTATTCCTCTTAGCAAAACGTTCAGACTCTTTATTTTGAGCCCCAAACATTAATACTTCTTTGTGTCCCTTAAGTACTTGCTCAATAGATGAGGTTAAACTCCCCATTGCCTGCTGTATTTGCTTGCTGATCTTTCTAAAGCGTTTACTCACAAATGAGACGATAACGCCAACGATCGGTCCTATTACTAGAAATATCAATGACAGTTGCCAAGAGTAATAAAACATAGTAGCTAACAGCCATATGACAAATGCGCCCTCACGCACCGCAACAGCGAACGCCTTCCCGCTAGCATTCGCAACTTGTTCGGTATCAAATAAGGCCTTTGATATCAGTTTGCCAACCGAGTTATTATCATGAAAGGATACTGGTAGATGAATATATTGCTCAAAAAGCTGCTGACGCATGCGCATGACGACATTATTGCCAACCCAAGATAGCGTATAAGTTCCTATAAAATTTGATAACCCGCGCAATATCATTAGAGGGACAATTGCATATGCAGCGAGTCGCAAATAAGCATAATCACCGGTCACTAAACTATCATCAATCACCACTTTCATTTGAAAAATAACAAAAGCGTCAACAGATGCATAACCTATCATACCCAACCCAGCAACAAGGAATGCTAGCTTAAAATCAGCAAGATAAAGACGGAATCGTTGGAAAGTTGTTGGAGGCGTTTGAGAACTCATGATGTCCTTAAATAGATAATCAGCCCCTATTCTACCCTCGAAGCGAAAATTCCCCAACCTTCATTATAAATTCAATATGATAGAGGTTCCTAATCAGTTTTTAGAGGAAAACTCACAGTAAATGTCGTCCCTTTATCAACAGCACTCTCCACAGAAATATTACCGTTTAGCCTCTGTGTAACGATGTTATAAATAATATGCAAACCCAAACCTGACCCACCATGCCCTCTTTTGGTAGTATAAAAGGGTTCAAATATTTTACGGGCAACCTTACTTTCCATTCCCTTGCCGTTGTCACTAAAAGACAAAACCACCCTATTATTGTTATGCTCAAAAGCAATCTTTATTATCCCAGTGGTGCTTCCATCAAAGCCATGCAATATTGCGTTTATCAATAGATTGGTAATGATTTGAGCTACATAACCCGGTCGATGAAAAACAATGATCTTATCATTATTATCAATATCAAATTCCAAACGCATATGCTTGTATTTGGGCTTTAAACTAATAATCACCTCATGAATATACTCGACCAATTCAAACTCGACTGCATGTTCACTTGATTGGTCAACGGCAACGCGTTTGAATGATTTAATGAGCTTAGATGCTCGTTGTAAATTACTTTCAACAATTTGTGTAGATTCTGACGCCACAGACATAAGGTTTTCGAACCCAGATTCAGTTAAGGTGCCAGCTGCGAAATCTTTATTAATGCTAGTAACCTGCTCTTGAAGATAAGTGATAGCACCAAGGCCGACACCAATAGGAGTATTTATTTCATGCGCAATACCGGCAACCAATTCACCAAGTGACGCCATTTTTGCCGATTCAACAAGCATATTTTGTGCTTGCTTAAGGTTCGATATCGACTCTTCCAGTTCCTCATTACTCTGTTCCAAAGCTTGCGTGCGTTCATTTACACGATGCTCTAACTCAATATTAAGCCTTTCAAGTTGATGCTCTGCAAACTTTCTGTCTTCGTTCTCACGTTTAAGATCAGTATAAAGTGTTGCATTTTCAAGGATAATCGCCGATTGCTCAAGCAATGTCTTAACGTTATCAACAACACGCTCTCCAAAACAATATGGTGATACGTTGTTTTCAAGGCATATGACACCCAGTAAATCCGACTTCCCTAAAATGGGTATACATAGAATAGAACGAACCTGCTTTTCTCGTATATAATCATCTTGTACAAAGAAAGTATCGTGTATAGCGTCACCACTTTGACAAACCCCTTGTGTCGATAAACAGTAATTTAAAGCAACCTTACTATAAACTTCAACTACATCAGATAAACTAACTGGAACCCCTTTTTTAACAACACAAACAATTTGGGGAACTGTCTCAGTCACAGTCAAAAATGCGGCGTCTTCTGCACCACTAATAATTGTGGCTGTTTCTAGTACTTTTCTCCGTAGGCTGTCTCTGTCCATTTCTTTCGATAAACGATTCAAAGACTCAAGTAACATCGTCATATCTTCCAACTGAAGATGATGTTTTTGATTGCGTTGCGGCGAGCTATGCTCACTCGTGGTTGTGAATAGTGAAGATTTCTTAGCGAGGTCTGGGAAACGTCTTTTTAAAGACATTTCAATACCCTGTGCTCCCCACAACCTTAAAGCATCGATTGCATGATTGAAGCTAACTAAAACAATATGCTCTGCGCTAAACTTCTTGTATATGTCCAACACTAGTAGTTGAGTCAATGCGTAGTCATGAAGATAGCCACCAACCATAGATTCATCGATGGCAACCCCTAAAGCACATAACGCTTCCCCAAGATCACCCTTACTGAGCATCACCATTGCATTGACGAGCGTCAATTTATAACTATTTGCCCCTTTTTTCGCACCATACCAATGCGTCAGTGTTTGCAATCGTTGTTGTATTTCTGCAACATGTTCTGTCTGCTCCATATCCGATTGACAATACTTTGCCATCGCCAAACTTATAGCCAGTACAAGTTCATTCTCAACGAGGTTTCGCATACCATACATAGCTGACTTATCATCATTCGCATTAGATGCCATATCATAGGCGGTGACATAGTCACCACTATAAAGTGCTTTGAGTGATTTCGCTTGATAATAAGAATACAGTGCTGTTTTATTGCCACTATTATGAATTGATTCAAGATCAATGTAGTGAATTAATGACTGTTCTGGGACATGTTGATATCTTCCTTCCAATGCCTGAATCAATTCAATCCAAATGGCGGCGTAAGTGATACAAAAATCTTGTTTGAATTGAGTTAACAGAGACCAATAGTCAGCCGTAGTTTCAACAACTTCAGGGAGTGCTTTACCAGAAAACATAAGGTAGGGACATATGAAAGAAGCGTTATAGGATGCAAATTCAATTCCTCCCGTTCTCTTACCCTCTACAACACCTTCATGTATCGGCGATAAAACATCTTTAAGCGGCTCCACCCAATGCTTAACATGAACATTAAATATCTCATTAATTTGAGGCTTCATCTGGAAATTGCCATATTTTTCCATCATATACACCCCAGCTTCACAATATCGATAAGCTGTCTTATATTGCTCTTTCCCACTGCAATACAAACCAAAAATGGCATAAGCGTAGGCTGAATCCGGACTATTACCTTTCATTAAACAGATGCATAACATGGTATTGCAGAACTTCTCGAACATATCTTCAGAAGTAAAATAAGCTGGTGCACACCCTAGCGATAAAATAGACAGAGCCGCTTTGGATAACTCATCTGTCATTTCTGGAAGCTCTTCTAAACGCTTAACTTCCTTATCAGATGCTCTTATTGCTGTATCATCAAAAAACCTATCTTCTAAAACAGGGGAATTAACTAAGCTCATGCCTAGCGCGTCGATTGTGCGAATACACTTTTCAACAGCGTCCTCCATTCTATTATTGCTAATATCACTCAGGATCTGAGTCATATAAACGGGAACCTTATCAACTAAGTCTGGCGTATTTTCTAGCAAAATATACGACGTCTTGTCAGCTTCTTCATATTTCGTTGATAAGTATTGGGCTTCTAGCAATGCTAAATGCACGTCATACGCAAGCTGCTTAGTCTCATCCCAGCACGATTCGGATAACAAGGATTTTGCAGCTAGTAAAAGCTCAAGTGCAGAACTATAAGCACCAGATTTCTTCGCTTGAAGCCCTGCTTTATAGTTTACTAAAAGGTATTGTGAACGCTCTTCCTCTGTCAACAAGTGCAAACCTTGGTTCACTTGTGAGCTTATTTCGTAAAGCTTATCGTCTAAAATATCACCATCAAAATCACGATAAAAAGCCCGACCAATATCAACATGTAGTTGAGAGCGATATTCTTTATCAATCAATTCATAAGCTGACTGCTGCACTTTATCGTGAGAGAACTTGAATTCGAGTTTAGGCACACAATCTTGTTCGAGTGCTCTGTTGTAATCGATATCCAGTGCTTTTTGATCACCTGACAATAGTTGAATAAGGCCTTCTTTCAGGCATGTATTGCAGGCTTCAAGTAGGACACTCACCTTCTTATCCAAGATGCTAGAAATAGTACTTAATGTGAACCGACTGCCGACAGCTGAACTGTGCGTTAAGAATTGAGTTGTGTCTTCTGGCAACAGGCTAATCTTTCGGGTAACAAGATCAACAACATTGTCGGTAATATCTGCCTCATTAATTTTTGCAATATCCCACTCCCAACCACTCTCTTTACAAACGAGTAGCTCGGAACGCCACAAGGTATCCAATAACTGAATGGTAAAAAATGGATTGCCCTGTGCTTTATCATAAATAATCTTGGCTAGCTCCGTCAGCCTATCACCCGATTGCTCTAAGTTATCGCTGAGCAGATCTACTATGTTTGATTTCGAAAGCGGTAAAAGCTCAATATGTGTAACATTTATTGATGCTTGTTTAGCACTTTCAATAACAGCAGTAAAAGGATGGAAAGCATCAACTTCATTTTCTCTATAGCCACAAACCAACTGAATATGCGTTAATAACTCATCCTTACATAAGTGTTCTAGCAACATGATAGATGCACTATCAGCCCATTGCATATCATCTAGAAATATAACGGTTAATTCCTGATTATCACAACTTGCTTTAACAAAGGCCTTAAAGGTTGATATAACACGATTTAGTTCGTCGTTCGGGCTAACCTCTTCCGGCGCTTCCATGTGCCCAACTATATTTTTGAGCTCGGGCAACACATCGCACAAGATACTCACATTCCGGCCAACAGCATTAGCCAACTTGCTTTGCCAAACTTTCCGTTGTTCTTCTGGTTCGGCAAGCCTATGGTCAATCAAGGTTTGAAAAGCCTGAATAAAAGCGCCTAATGGTGGTTTTAGTCCAATTTGTTCAAATTTACCTGATAGAAAGAATCCACGATGTGCACAGACTGGTTTATGTAATTCTCTAATCAGGGCTGATTTACCAACACCTGAATAGCCAGATACTAGTACCAATTGTGATGGTCCCAAACTCGCTTTTTTAGCAACATCTAATAAGCAAGCAATTTCTTTATCACGCCCATAAAGCTTGCCTGAGAAATCGAGCCTTCTATCCCCTAAGATCACCTCATTATCAAGCAATACATCAGGATTAGATTTAGCTTTAACTAAGTGCTTCCGTAGTTCCTTGAGCGATTGATAACGATCGCCTGGAGCTTTTTCAAGTAGCTTGCCTATAATCGTTTTCAATGCTTTTTGATCACTAAAAACGCTTAAATCTGGCTTTATAGCAACATGCTCATACACGAGATCTTGTAGTTTCTTTCCACGAAAAGCCGGTCGACGAGAAAACAGTTCGTACAGCAGTAACCCTAGGTTGTAATAGTCTGTTCGGTAATCTAAAGGTTGGTTTACTCTGCCTGTTTGTTCGGGCGAAAAATAGTGTCGATTAAAAATGCCGACATGCTCTGAATAGGATTGTGAATGATTTACTATTTGTGCATGCCGAATATCTATCAAAACAGCACGAACGTGATGGCTGCTGGAAAAATCAAAGATCACTGAATGTGAATTTAAGTCTTGATGAACAAGCTGTTGTTCATGAAGCGCACTTAATGCATCTGTAAGGGCTATAGCAAGCTGATACCGGACATGATCCTCTAACGCTTCTTGTTCAATGAATTGAGCTAAACTATTGCCATCAACATACTCAAGTAACAAGGATGTTTGTTTGCCACCAAAGACCAATCGGACAGGTTTAACAACAAAATTACTATCAAGTCTACTTAGCAATTTATATTCGTAGGTTAGCTCAGCGTTTGCAGAACCTATACTCATCCCTGTTCTAGGTGTTTTCCGCAAGTACTGACAACCATCATTATCGACCACTTTCTCCAGAATATAGTCATTCTCATCTGGCAGCCAAGAAGCCACCGAGAGTAACTTAAATCCGGGAGAATCACTCATTGCAATAGCCTCGTATCATCATATCAAAACTTTGTAGACTCAACATTTTTCCAAACTTCTCGAATACTGGATTGCTTATGAATAAGCTCTTCCTCTGACACTGGTCTAGAGAATAAAAAGCCCTGAATGTGATTCTCGGTATTTGTTTGAGTCACCGACTTTACTAACTCGTATTGTTCCTGAGTTTCTACACCTTCAGCGACTATCGTCATATTCAAATTGTGAGCTAACTGAGCGATTGTTGTGACAATAGCTTTGTCTTGAGCCTTAGTTGGCGCATCAATAATAAAAGACCGGTCTATTTTTAAAGTGTTAAAGGGTAACCTTTTCAAGTAGTTCATTGACGAGTATCCCGTACCAAAGTCATCAATAGCTAATGTAATACCCATAGAAGAAATAGCTTCTAGTACCTGACGTGTCTCTTCAAAATCACCGACTAATGAGCTTTCTGTCACTTCAAGCTCCAGCAACTCCGGCTTACATTTTGTATCAGCCAAAATTGCCTCTAGCTTTTGTACTATATCTTTCTGTTTGAGTTGAATAGATGACAAGTTAACCGCAACTCTCAGTGAAGAATTTACAGAGGCATGCCGAACAGCAAAAGAACAAGCTTCACGTATTACCCATTCCCCAACATCAATAATGAGTCCAGTTTCCTCCATCAAAGGAATAAAATCACAAGGCGGTATTAGACCTCTCTCGGGATGAGGCCACCTAATAAGCGCCTCAACACTCGAGAACTCCCCGTTGGAAAAGTTAACTTTGGGCTGGTAATTTAAAACGAGTTGATTGTCTCCACTATCCAGCATCTTACGCATATCGACTTCCAGCGACAGTTGTAAATTAGCTTTTGAATCATCTTCTCTGGAATAAAATCTATATGCGTTTTTACCAGCTCGTTTCGCCTTGTACATAGCAACATCGGCTTTTTTGAGAAGTTCCTGCACATTCTGACCATCAACAGGGCATCGACTAATGCCAATGCTCGGCGTTACCACAAGTTCTCTACCTTCAATAACGTAAGGGCCACTCAACAATGTCATTATTTTATCAGCGACACTGACAATATCATGTTTGCTATTAAGGTCTGTCAATAGCACTGCAAACTCATCACCACCTAATCGACAAACGGAATCAGCAGAACGAACAATAGATTTTAATCGCAGCGCCACTTCGACTAGCAACTTATCACCGACATTATGCCCGAGTGAATCGTTAATCGTCTTGAACCTATCTAAATCGATAAACATCACTGAAATAGAGGTCCTACTTCTCCCATTTCTTGAAATAGCCTGAGAGACACGGTCAATAAATAAAGAACGATTAGGTAAGTCAGTTAGTGCATCATAGTGAGCCAGATGAAG